>DATLYA010000070.1:0-16529 GCA_035575235.1 Candidatus Methylomirabilota bacterium | reverse complement strand
GACGCCATGAGCCACATGTTGTACACCCATACTGTGTACGAGAGCACTAACGCCCAGACGCGCGGCGAGCGCAGAACCTCACTCCATCCATCGTGTTCTGTCGTAGGCTGCACACGCTCAGCCTGAATGTAAGCAAGTTCTTCAGACGTAATGGAGGGATGCTCTTCGGGTCGGCTCCGAGCAACCCACAGCCAGCCAAACGCCCAGATAATGCCGACGCCACCACACAGATAAAACACCCACGGCCAACCACATTCCACTGTAATCGCCGTCACCAATGGATAACCGATCATAATGCCGCCATTGAGCGCAGCTGGAATGACCGTCTGCGCGCGCGCCAGCTCATGTCGCGGCACCCAGGCGGCATTCGCCGCACTCATGGCTGGCACAATCGGGGCCTCAAATCCACCTACCAAATATCGCAACGCCAACATCAGCGGAAACGCCGCAGCACCGAGCGGAGTCAAGAGGGTCGCCATAGACCACCCCAGGCACAGCCAGGGAATCAGGCGACCGCCAAAGCGATCCGTCAGATACCCGCCTGGGAGCTGGATCGTCATGTAGCCCCACAGAAACGCAGAGAAAATGACGCCAAACTGGGCCTCATTCCACCCCAGCTCGCGAATCATGACTGGCGCGGCGATGGAAATATTGGCGCGGTCAATATGGTTGATCAACGCCAGGAGAAAAATCATCCCCACAATACGGTAACGAACCGGCCCGAGCATCTTCCCTCCCTTGTTAGCGGCCAGGGCGCGAACAGTTCCTCCCGCCTCTACCATGGATTTCCGCCACGAACAACTGGAGAAGACACTATGTCTCTTCTCTGGTCGGGGAGTCTTGTGCTATTGAGATTACACAGCTACTGCAAGATTCCCCGCAGCCGCCTCCGCGCCTGTCGCCTTAGCCCTCTCAGGAGAAAGGGATAGGGTGAGGGGAGTCTATGAAAATAAAGCAGAGGAGGGTCTACCATGCCGATTAAAGTTGTTGAATTACATCATCATGGCATTCGCATTGGGACGAGTCCGGAGGATGTGGAAAAAGCCCGTACGTTCTATACCGATGTCCTGGGGCTCGAGACTGACACCCATCGTCCCAATATTCCAAGTATTCCAGGGTTCTGGATGTACGTTGGGCAAGGCGAACGCACGACGCAGATTCACCTGATGGGCGCGACTGGCAGGTCGCCCATGGCGCGCAGCGACAAGGAAGACCCGACTCTGCCGCATGTCGCTCTCGCAGTGGAAAATATCCAGGAAGCCAAAGCAGAGTTGGAAAAGCGCGGGATTTGGCACTGGCAGATCAAGGGCCTAGTGGGCCCCAATTCTGATCAGGTCTTTGTGCAAGATCCCTTTGGCAATGTGATTGAACTCCATCAAGTCGGCACCTGCACCTGCAACAAGATCGCATTGCAACCGGGAGGCATGCAGGCAGGGGAAGTTGAAATGAAGAATGAAGAATTATGAATTAAGAGATTCTGTCTTTTTCCGCAAAATTCTTCATTCTTCATTTTTCATTCTTCATTATAGAGAAAAGGAGTTTTCATGGCCGAAACCTACACTGGACGTTTGTTATCCTCCGATTCACATATCGTTGAGCCAGCGGATTTGTGGGTGACCCGCATGGATAAGAAATGGCGGGACAAAGCGCCGCGCATCGAGATGCTCGATGAAACCGGCGATTACATCGTTATCGACGGCCTGCGCCCCCGTCCGCTCGCGTTTGAAGGTCCCATGCAGGACTTGAAGGCGCAGGGTATGGATATCCCCGCGCCCAAGGGTTATCGCTACTCGGACAATCGCCCGGGCGCGTGGGACCCCCATGAGCGGATGAAGGACCAAGACATCGACGGCGTCTCTGGTGAAGTCATTTATCCTGGGGTGGGACTCACGCTTGTACGGGCGCCAGACCCGGAGTATCTGTACGCCTGCTGCCGAGTCTATAATGAGTGGTTGGCCGAATTTTGCAAACCATATCCCGACCGGCTCAAGGGAGTCGGCATGCTGCCGTGCCGCGGCCCCATCGAATGGGCGGTCGCCGAAACCGAGCGCTGCGCCAAACTGGGTCTGGTGAGTGTGATGTTGCCCGCGTGGGTCGATGATCGGCCGTATAATCTCCCAGATTGGGATCCGCTGTGGGCGGCCATGCAAGATATGGGTTTGGTCGCCAGCATGCATATTGGCGGGCGCGACCCATTTGGCCGCGCCCATGGGCCGGGCGCCGGCGGCATCATTATCGGTATTGTCAAATTTGAAATGAACGATACGCTACAGCGCCTCATCTGGGGCGGCGCACCGATGCGTTTTCCCAAACTTAAATGGGCGCTAGTGGAAAGCGGGATTGGCTGGATTGGCTCGGTATTGGAGTTCATGGATCACTGGTGGCACGATCACAAAGGATGGATGGAGCCGAAACTACCGGAGCCGCCGAGTCATTACTTCCGCCGCCAGTTCTATGCAACCTTTGAAGACGACCGGGCCGGCGTGTTGACTCGGGAAATTATGGGCGTCGATACTCTCATGTGGGGTTCGGATTACCCGCATACTGAAGGCGTGTGGCCCTTCTCGCGCAAAAAAGTCGCCGCCAATTTCGCCGCCATTCCTGAAGCCGACACCCGCAAGATCGTGCATGACAACACCGCACGGCTCTATGGATTTCCAACGGCATGAGACAGTGCGACGCCTGGATTTATCCATTCACTTTGTTCTCCCAAGGAGTACAGCATGTTGACCTACAAAGCGATGTATAAATTCCTGCCTCAAGGAGTTCATGCCGAGGTGCTAGACTTTCCCGGCGTCATTACCTCCGGAGCCACCGTAGAGGAAGCACGGCGGTTGCTTGCAAGTGCTTTGGTGGATATGGCTGAGACCAATCTGCTCCATGGTGAGCCTCTGCCACAACCAGATCCTTCCTGTACAGACTTGGAAGCCGATCTCGAAGAACCAATTCACCTTCTTCTCACTGCAGCGTCCCGAGTGAGCATTGTTTCCCAACCTTCCCTACCATGAAGCGACGAGACTTACTTCAACATCTCAGCCAACATGGCTGTCGCCTTGTACGTGAGGAAGGAGAGCATTCTATTTGGGAAAACCCTAGCGCAAATCGCCGCACCTCTATACCACGCCATCGCGAGATCCCCGATTTCACCGTAATTCGCATCTGCAAACAGCTTGGCGTCCCCTCATCCATTTAGCTTTGCTCCCTCTCCAACCACCCTTCCCTTTTCTCATTTCACACTCTACGCTCTATCCGCTACGTTTTCGGCAGGAGGTGCATGGACTATGGCGATGGCGACAAACGGAAAAATGACAGGCGCGGCGGCGGTGATCAAAACCGCAGCGGCGGCGGGCATCGACGCATGTTTCGCCAATCCCGGCACAACTGAATTGTTTTTGGTGAAAGCTTTGGATGAGTGTCCTTCTATACGGCCAGTGCTCGCGGTCTTTGAAGGCGTCTGCACTGGTGCAGCGGATGGCTATGCGCGGATCAGCGGCAAACCTGGTCTGACGCTACTGCATTTAGGGCCTGGATTCGCGAACGGCATCGCCAATCTCCACAACGCCCGCAAGGCTCGCACGCCGATCGTGTCGCTCATCGGCGAACACGCCACCTGGCACATTGCCGCGAATGCGCCGTTGACATCGGATATCGCTGCCCTGGCGCGCCCCATGTCCACCTGGGTGCATACGACTGTCAGTGCTGACACCGCCAGCGCAGATATGGCGGAAGCGATCGCGCAGGCCACACGCTTACCCGGCGGGCCAGTGGCCCTGATTCTTCCTGGCGATATGCAATGGGCGGAAACCACTCAGGAAGTCGCCAAGCCAATTCTTCCGTCCCCTGCCCGACCGGATGTAGCTGAAACAGAGCGCGCGGCCCGAGCCTTACGAGCAGGAGCAAATGCTGCAGCGCTCGTCGTGAGCGGCAGCGGTTTGCGCGTGCGCGGCCTGCGCGCGGCGGAACGTATTGCCCGCGCCACGGGCTGCCGGGTGTTCGCCCCCACGTTCCCGCCGGTGCAAGATCGCGGCGCAGGACTGCTCTCTCCCGACAAGATTCCATACGCGCCTGAACCGGCGCGGCAGGTGCTCGGTCCCTATAAAACCGTGGTGTTGGCTGGCGCGGGCGCACCAGTTGCATTCTTTGGCTATCCCGACCATCGCAGCAGCTTATGCGCCGAAGGCGCAGAGATTTTCCATCTGTGTCGCGTCACCGTCGACCCCGCCACCGCGCTCGAAGCGGTGGCTGACGCGCTCGGCGCGCCCCCGGCGCAAGAGGTTCCTGCCGCACTCCGGCCAGAAGCGCCGCGCGGCGCGCTGACGCCGCTCGCCATGTGTCAGGCAGTCGCTGCAGCGCAACCTGAAGATGTCATTGTCATGGATGAGGGCGCGACGGCAGGATTTGCCTACTACAGCGCATCAGCAGGCGCGCCGCGTTTCACCTACATGACGCTGACCGGCGGCGCCATCGGTCAAGGCCTTCCTTGTGCGGTGGGCGCGGCGGTGGCCGAACCGCGCAAGCGCGTCATCAATCTCGAAGGGGACGGTTCGTCACTTTACACGATTCAGGCGTTGTGGACCGCCGCCCGCGAAAAGCAGAACTTGACTACGATCATTTGCAAGAACCGTGCATACTCGATCCTCCGTTGGGAAATGGAGCGTGCGACGATGACGCCGGGCGCCGCGAGCCTTGCGCTCACTGGCCTGGATAAGCCATATTTTGATTTCGTCAAATTAGCAGAAGGGTTCGGCGTTGAAGGGCGCGCCGTGCGCACGGCGGAGGAACTCACTGCAGCGTTGCAGTATTCGTTTAAAACGCCTGGGCCAATGTTAATTGAGGCGAATTTAGAGTAAAGAGCGAAACGAATTTGGAGGGACGAGGGCGCCTCGTCCCTCCACCTTAAAATGGAATCCTCGGCACGATTCCTGTCCCCAATAGCGACCGCACGGCAATCACCACGCCTAAGGGGGTGATGACCAAAGGCGAGAGAAAGGGAAGATACTCCATCCACCGCCCTTCCCCGTTCCAACGCTGCACCACGCCGCGAGCGGATACGACCAGGAGTCCGGTTCCCACCAGCACCGCGGCCAGTCCGACACTGAACGCGACAATCAAGAGCAATCCAAAAGCAATGCGATGTAACGCCACGGCGCTGAGCAGCACGACAAGCGCCGCCGGACAAGGAATCAGACCGCCAGTAATTCCTAGGGTCAAAAGCGCGCCATACCCCATGCTGCCGTGATGACCATCACCATGAGAATGGTGATGGTGGTGAGAGTGACCATGCGTGTGGCCGTGGGCGTCATCATGGCTATGACCATGGGCATGAATATGTCCGTCATGACCCCGCTGGCCCTCACACGCCCGTCCAAGGAGAAAAATCCCCGTGCCGGTAATCAGCAGACCTGAGGCAAGTCCCAACCAGGGATAGAGCTGCTCCGGTACAATATAGTGCGAGGCAAACAAGGCAATCCCGCCGAGAGCATACACGCCAATCGTGTGGCTAATGGTGACAGCCAACCCTAAGATAAATGCATGCCAGACGGCGCCGTGTGAGCCAACGAGATACGCCGCCACCATGGTTTTCCCATGGCCAGGCTCCAGCGCATGGAAAGCGCCTAGTCCTATCGCCGCCAAGAGGGCAAAGAGAATAACTCCCGTATTGAGCTGTCCTGCTGCTATCAACTCCGTCAATACAGTGCGCGGCGTCTGCGCGGTCGTACGTGCAAGCACGTCGGTTGCTTGCACTGGAGCCGCTAGCGCGCGCACTCGCGCGTCTGCAGGAATCGCAAATGTGAGCGTCGCGCGCGCGTCTTGCGGCGGCGCCTGGGTCAGGGTTTCTGCGTAGTGCGTCAATTGTTGGCTTTTGCTCTCCGCCGGGACGGAGGCAGTCCGGAGAGTCGCCCCGTCATGCGCTGTAGCAATAATCTCTTTCCAGCCGACGCGCTGCGCGTAATTGCGATCTTCGTACAGCACCTCGCCTTGCAGCGCGTCAAGCGGCGCCTCATACACTGCCGCGATGCGCAGTGTCGGCAAACCGCCGGCGCCAGGCGGGAAACTGAGCGTAGAACTAGCGGCAACCAGGTTTACCGTCCGCTCGCCTATGCGGAGGGCTAGCCCTTGCCGCAGCTCCTCGACTTTCTGCTCACGATACCGGATCGCTGCGGCCTCGTCCGTCTGTGCGTTCAAACTATGCGCTTGCATCTCCTGAAACGTCGGGATTTCCGCCATATCGATCACGTACGTCACCCGTATGAACGCAGGGTGCACTTCAATGCCAGAGAAATGATTAATGCTGAAGTTTCCCATAGGGTGGGCGGCGGCGGAACGAGACAGAACCAGAGAGAGGAGACAAAGACACATACTCACCCAGAACTTGCGTATATAAGAGCGAAGCATTGGGAAAGGCGCTGTTCGGCCTGTTTGTACTCGGCTGGCAAAAGATTCGCCCCTCCAGGACTTTGTATGGTGTGACTTAGCGAACATATCCCTCTCCTTGCGCCATGGTCGGGTGCTCCAGTTCGGCAAGCGTCTGGCGAGCCGTTTCCCCATCCCGCAAAGAAAAATCGGGATTCAGCTCCAGCGCCCGCTGCAAGTAGTCTTTTGCCTGCCCTGCCTGGCCAAGCTCTTTCGCAATCATCCCGGCATGGAAGAGCAGCTCTGCGTCTTGCGTGCCCAAGCGCAACGCCTGGGTCATCGCCTGCTGCGCATCGGCAAACCGCCCTTTTTTATAATACACCCAGGCGAGGGTATCGAATGAATACACGTCATGCCGCCGGCGCGCTTCGGTCTCGGCCAACGCCACGGCCTCATCAAGGTTGCGGTTGTGGTCGGCATAAAATAACGCAAGCTGACGATTATACGCCACCTGATTGATCTCGTGTACATGCTCAATATACTCCACCAGGGCATACTGCTTTTCTGCTTCGTCATATTGCCCCACACGCCACAAGAGGTCGCCGAGAGCGGCAGCCAAATCCGGCGCCGGAACAATCCCGACGGCTTGTTGATACAAAGCGATCGCTTCGGCATATCGTTGTTGCACGCTACGGACACGGCCAAGGGCGGCGAGCGCTTGATAATAGTAAGGGAAAACCGCCAGGGCGTTGTTGTATGCGGTTTCCGCCTTGCCCACCCGCCCTTGATTAAAATACAGGTGACCAAGTTGCACGAGGCACCAGGCAAATGGTTCAGGATCGCGCGGGCTGCTCGCTTTCACTGCCTGTTCCATTAAGGCGGTGGCGCCCGCCAGATCACCATACAGTTCCCGCAAATAAGCAGCGCGGCTGTAGGAAGCCACGCCGGGATGAAGATCCAGCATCGTTTGCACCGCTTCCTCCGCCCGCTCATATTCGCCGAGTTCAATCGCCGCGTCGCTGAGCAACCCATACACAAGTGGGTCGTTCGGCAGCCGCCCGCGCAGCTGTTCCGCGGTCGCCAGTGCCTCGCGAAATTCATGTTTGCCTGTCTGCACCCAGGCCAGCGTACGCAAGGCTTCAACGGCATCGGGTTGCAGAGACAAAGCTCGCTGCACGGCGGCTTCCGCGCGCCCGTAGTAACCGGCGTCTCCCGATTCCCGGGCTTTTTGCATATAGGCGGTCGCAAGCGCCACATAGCCGGCGCTCTGCTGCGGCTGAGCGCCCACCGCAGTTTCCGCGGCGCGAATTGCCCGGTCTGCCGGCGTTTCCGCCGCCATGGTGGTGGGACTCGCTATAGGAGAAAGTGAGGAGCCTGGGGAAGATAATGACTGCTCGGAACGGAACCATTGCACCCGGACAGCGATCAGCGTCACTGCGGCGATCACGGTGAACAGGAGCCTCTTGTAGGTGCGCATCGAGGTTATCCTCTTCAGCAGTGGGTATCCGGATTGGTGGAGAAACGGTGCGCCGTGTCTCCACCGTCTCTTTCTCAAGCCTAGCAGGCGTTACCGCCCGGCTCGCCACAGTCGATGTGGCGACGATTACGACCGTCATGCGGCGTTGGCAAGAAGGGAAACTCCGCCGCGATGCCATTCGCGGTCACATCAAGACGATTCCCGGCCACGCTGCCGTACCCTGGACCATCGGAGGTTCCCGCCCCTGGCGCGCCGATGTTGAAGTTCACGCCGTCGCCAAGATTCGGCACAGCCGCTCCCACGAGGAGACCAGCTACGACGCGCAACGCCACGTCAGTCACATCATCGTTCGGACGACGGCCGTTCGGCCATCCTGCGTTATCACCGGCCAGCACGGTCAGTCGCTTCTGGCTTACGGGTGGGGTTGGCGTTACGCCAAGGTTCAGCCGAAGGAGTTCAGAGCACGGATTTGCTTTCGAGCAGGTTCCATCTTGTGTTTGCGCGGCGTATTTAAGGAGGACATTAGTGAGATCATTGCGGCCGGTGTCTGGAAACGAAGCGCCAAAGAGCAAGTTGAGAACGGTAGTTAACCGCGGGCTCCGATAAAAACCAAGAAACCTCGCTTCATCTTCCGGCTCAGTGGCGTTCCACAAGTCTTTCTGTGGCGTGCCGATGATGACCTCATTCACTAAGGGATTCGCCAGGCGTTGGACCTGCACGAGCTTGCCCACCCCTTCCAAAAGATCTTCCCGTTCCTCGTTACTCACACGCAGCGGTGCGCCTCGTCTCACAGTCTTGCGATTCCGATGGGTAGAGGCGTAGGCTCCAATTACAGCGTTGGCGTTGTTTGTCAATGAGGAAATAGGCGCTTCGATGGCAATAGAGTTGACGTTAAAACCGGAGAAATGATCGACTCCGCCAAAATTCTGCGTATCATCCGCATCTTGCCCGCTGCTCAAAATAGGCGCCGGAGCCCGTAAGTTGATCGTGTCAAATACCGCGCCCAGATCAATGTAAAAGGTCTCGTCGCGCTGTCCGGCAAAGACCCGCCCGCCGTTGGAGAGGGAGTAAATCCCTTTCGCCGCCAACGCTTCATAATCCGGCATCGTACGAGGCCCCATATTTGAAGGAACAGCAAACAGAGACCCTACGCCAAGATTCGTGCGGTTTTTGCCGCGGATTTCCGTCACGGTATAGCGTTGCCGGACGCCTAATCCTTCCGACCCGGCGCCATCGAGCGCGGTAATCGGTGGAACGGCGGCGTTCGCGACGGGGAGTTGCAGTGCGGCGGTGGCGCCGCGAATCTCCGTGGTGAAGCGGAATTCGTAGATGATGTCCTCCGCTTTTCCGTCACCGTTGGTGTCAATATTGATCCGATAGGCGACATCATCGCCAAAATTATAATAATTCGGTCCTGAACTCGGTTCTTGTCCTGGAATAGTGTTGAGAATGAACACGACTTTACCAGGATCTTCCCAGCTGCGGAACATATAAAAGTCAGTGATATCCGCCGTCGGATCATTGGCAATGAGGGGCGCCTCACGATGGCTCGCGGCGTGGGCGGACGGCAGCGGCATGCCTTGCAAGAGCATCAGGACAGCCGCCGTTAGCGCGGGATAGACTTTCTTTTTTCTCATGGAAGGCGCCTCCTGCTGACGAGCCGAATACGGCAAATGAGTCCTTCGGGCAGCAAGAGACATATTCGGCTCGGTTGGGCTGTTCACACCTCTCGCGCCCTTTTCACTACGCGTTGTTCCTACTCTGTGAGGGTCCCTCAGGAGCGTGTCCTGTCTCCCTATACGGAGGCAGGGGCGCATTTGGATTGCGTCAGATCACTGCAAAGGTCAGGGGAGCCAGAAAGAGACAAGGACCCATCCGAATTCTGCGAAGGATGCGTAATACCCCAGGAGGGCATATGTCATGGAACTACGCCTGCAACACGCGACATTCACTTCAAACCTTTTTTATTCCCGCACTTCTTCGGTGGTAGCTGCTCTGACAAAGCTTCATTATGCTCAGGGTGAGAAGCGGTTGATGCTGGCGGTCTTGCTGGATGCGTTCAACACCATCGTGACGTATCACGCAGGACGACGGTCACAGAGTTGGGGAGAATATCAAGCCGCTTTCCGATGGGTGATGACGGATGACCACTTGTGGCCATTCTCATTTGAGAACATCTGTTACGCTCTGGACCTTGATCGGAATAAGCTCCGCGCTGCCCTGCAGGCTGAATTGCCCGCCATTGCCCTACAACGAACCACGCAGGTACATTTCTCCCGACGGTTTCGGCAACCCTCCAGCCGGTTCAAGCGTCACCGCCGCCGCCACGATTTCGCCGAATAGCTTTGACGGCGGTTTGGCCAAGACCACCCCCGTGCCCGACGGATCTGGCGTAAACAACCCCGCACTGACCGGACCTTCTTTCTCAGTCATGAACCACACCTGGTATTCTTTTCCTGGCGGGGGTTGGGGCATGTTAAACGCATAGAAAACCCAGGTTTTTGTTCGCTCGTTCCACAGCACATGTCCTTGGGAAGAAACGCCTAATTTCGCCTTCTGTAAACGCTCAAGATGCAGCCCCGGCGAGGTCAACACCTCAATGATGCCGCGTTGCCGCGCCACTGTTGCGCGCAACTGCTCCGTCTCCCGCGCGCTCGCTTCCACGAGGGACTGTTGTTGATCCAGCGCCGCACGCAGCTCTTTCACCTCGCGCTCACTACCGGCGGCGAGCTCACGTTGCCGGGCAAGGTCTGCTTTTAGCGCGGCGATTTCGGTTGCAGACGCCGCTTGTGTTTGCCGGGCCGAGCCGGCGCTCCGCACGCGCGCCAGCTCTTGTTCGCGCAGACTCACGAGTTTGCGTTGCTCGATAATCTCGGCTTGCCGCTGCGCTAACGCCGCTTCGAGCTGGGCAACCTGCCGCGCTTTCTCTTCAGCCGCCATCTGTTGCTCCTGTAGACGAGCAGACAACTGCTGAATTTTCGCCTCACGGTCCGCCAACGTCTTTTGCTCCTGGGCAAGCAGCGCGGCGACCGTTTCCGCACGAGCAGTTTGCTCTGCAGCGCTTTTCATCGCCTCCAGATAGCGCTGATGATCCTGATACAATTTGTTGCTAATAACAAATAATAACATTGCTGCGGCGGCCAACGGCGCGGCTATCCATGCTGCACGCCAGCGTTGCGGCCGCAAGGGAATCACTTTCGCCCGAGGAGCGTCTTGGCGAACGCGCTCCATCAGGCGATCTTTCACCCTGTCGCTCGGACCAACCGGCGTCACGCTGAGGGGAAGCAAGCCAACAACCTCCCGCCACTCACGCACGTCTGCTGCGCAAGAATCACAGGCCCCGGCAAGATGCTGTTCGACAGCAGCGGTCGTCTCCGGATCGAGACCGCCCAACACGTACAGGGGCAGCTGTTCCCTGATCTCTTCGTGATTCATGCTTTTTCACCAAGCAACGGACGCAACCGCTCACGCAAGCGCAACATGGCGGTGCGAATACGGGTTTTGACTGTGCCAAGCGGTTCATGCAACTGTTCAGCGATTTCCATGTGACTCAACCCGCCGAAAAACGCCAACTCAAGCGCTGCCCGTTGGTCCACCGGTAAACTCTCGAGGGCGGAGCGCACAAACGCCGCGCGCTCTTCCAGGCTTACCTGGGTTTCCGGATCATCCTCCGGGTCAGTCGATAGGAAGGATTCGCCGGGATCATTCGTCATCGTGGCGCCGCTCCGACGCGCGCGCAAGGCGTCAATGGCGCGGCTGCGCGCAACGGCGGCTAACCAGGCCCCAACACTGCCGCGCTGTCCGTCGTATCGTGCGGCTTCACGCCACACCTGCCAGAATACCTCAAGCACGACCTCGTCTGCACTCTCGCGGTTGTTCAACACTTTGAACGCGAGGTGGTACACCATAGTCCGGTAGCGCTCATACAGCCGCTCCAACGCCTGGGGCTCATGGCGAGCGATACCGGCGACGAGCGCCTGATCGCCCTGTTCCGAGATACGGCGAATCTGGGCAGTTGGATGCTTTTCCTGCGTCACAGCACGACACAATCTGAATTAAGCATTACGAGTGAAAAACGGAGTGCGGAACTCTTTCTTCTTCTTTATGGTCATTTTTCATTCTTCATTGTTAATTTTTAATTGTTTTTCCAGCCGCCGCAGCCGACGCAACATGTCAGGCAGTTTCGGCAACGCGGCGGAATAGCGACGCCAGTCGCGCACATTGACCGCAGGATATCCGCCAATGACCGAATTGGCGGGCACATCATTGGGAACGCCGCTCTGCGCCGCCACCATGGTGTTCTTTCCTATTGTGAGATGTCCGGCTGCGCCGACCTGTCCCCCCAGACGCACTCCCGACTCCAGTTTAGTGCTCCCAGAGAGCCCTGCTTGCGCCGCCAGCAGCGCTCCCTCTCCTACGTCGCACCCATGACCAATTTGCACTAAGTTGTCAATCTTGGCCCCGCGGCGGATCACCGTTTTTCCCACCGTTGCACGATCAATCGTCGTATTCGCGCCGATTTCGACGTCGTCTTCCAACACCACCACGCCAGTTTGCGGAATTTTGTAGATCGAGCCATCCGGGAGCGGCACGTAACCAAACCCGTCGCCGCCGATCATCACACCGCTTTGGAGCACCACGCGGTCGCCAATTTGTGATCCTTCCCGCACGATTACGCCGGCATGGGCGGTAAAGTGTTGTCCAATACGGACATGAGGATAAATCACCACATGGGCAAAGATGCGCGCCCCGGCGCCGATTGCGACGTCTTCTCCAATCACGACATACGGACCAATCGACGCTTGTGCGCCAATCCGCGCGGACGAGGCAATCACAGCGGTGGGATGAATGCCCTCGGGAGGCGTATACGGAGGATAAAAAATCTCTAGCGCTTGAGCAAAAGCCAAATAGGGATTGGTTGTCCGTAAGGAGGGCAACGACACATCCGGTGCGTCTGGGGCAAGAATCACAGCCGCCGCTTTCGTCGTTGGCAGCCGCGCCAGATATTTAGCGTTTGCGACAAAGGTCAGCTCACCAGGGCCGGCCTCGTCGATGCTGTTCACCCCAGCAATTTCAACATGGCCCTCGCCCCGCAATTCGCAACGCAACCGCTCAGCAATTTCCGCGAGCTTCATCTGTTCGCCCCTTCTTATCGTAGAAATTGTACAGGACGCCTTGTAGTAGCGATCCTAGAGGAAGCAGGTCCCTACGCCTGCGTCTCCACAGTTTTCACCAACACGAAACCACCCTTTTGCGGCGCCATATGTAGCAGAGTCCAGCAGGAACGACTATGCTAGGGGGTGAAACATAGTACGGGGTGGGACATGAATGTGGGGTTGTTGGTGTTGATGGTATGGTTGCCAGGGTGTGCGTGGTGGGCGGCGGCAGCGGCTCCCCTTCCCCCGAGGCCGGCGTTGCCGGAAGTGCGTTATGTGGAACCGTGTGATCCCAAAGCGGTCGCTGGCTTGACCAACGATGCGGTAGAGGCTTTGCGCAGGCGGGACATCCTTCTGCAGCGGCATATCGAGCGGCTGGAACAGCAACTGCAAGGCCGGCAATGAAAATTCCACAGCTTACGGCTTGCGACGTCCCGCCGCCCATGGTAGGAACAGCTGCATGGTTTTACTGCTTGCTCACACGCCCCTCGTTCCTGTCAGGGGTTGCCGCCATCACTGCCGCCACCGGCGGCGCCTATTGACTCACTGCCGTTCCCATACGGCATAGCTCACAACGCTGCTCAGCAGCGCCCACGCCATCAACTTACGAGAAGCGAGCAAGGTGCACATGATGAATATTCTCAAACTTGGCATTCCAAAGGGCAGTCTTGAATCCGCCACTATTGACCTGTTCAAAAAAGCCGGCTGGAAGATCACTACCAGTTCTCGTAGTTATTTCCCCAGCATCGACGACCCCTCCATCCGTTGCATGCTGGTGCGGGCGCAAGAAATGGCGCGCTATGTCGAATCCGCCACGCTAGACGCTGGCATCACGGGCAAAGACTGGATCATGGAAAATGATGCGGATGTCGAGGTGGTTGCGGACTTGGTGTACTCTAAAGCGAGTTTTCAGCCGACGCGCTGGGTGCTGGCCGTGCCTCACGATTCTCCCATCCACACGCCGGAAGACTTGCAGGGGAAGCGTGTCGCAACCGAATTGGTCGGCTACACCAGGCGGTATTTTGCCGAGCGGAATATCAAAGTCGACGTTGAATTTTCGTGGGGCGCCACGGAGGCGAAAGCGGCGGAAGGGTTGGTGGACGCGATTGTCGAAGTCACCGAATCAGGTTCAACCATCCGCGCCCACGGACTCAAAATTGTGTGGGAGCTGTTTACCTCCAACCCGCAGCTCATCGCCAACCGCAGCGCCTGGAAAGATCCGGTGCGGCGGGAAAAGATCGAGCAAGTCTCCTTGTTGCTTAAAGGCGCGCTTCTAGCAGAAGCAAAAGTCGGCATCAAAATGAACGTGCCCAAAGAACGGCTGGAAACTATTGTCGGCATGTTGCCAAGCCTCACGGCGCCGACGGTCTCTCCACTCTACAAAAGTGACTGGTTCGCGGTCGAAAGCATTATTAGCGAAGACATCGTGCGTGAGATGATTCCCCGCCTGATCAAAAACGGCGCGGTCGGCATCATTGAATACCCATTGAATAAGATTGTTGGGTAGTCGTCCACCGCGAGATGGTTTCGCCGCTTACAGCTCTTTGCGATGACAACTCTTTCTGTCATCGCGAGCGCCGCGAAGCAATCTCTGCCTATGACGCTTCCCGCGATGGATGACTGATCGGTCTTTGTTCTGCCGCGCTTTTTATGAACTCTCCTTATAGTTATTATTATTTTTCTCTTGTAACTGCATCAGAAGGCGCCAGTTTCTCTTAAAAAAAGAAGCAAGCGATTTCCTTCTCCCTCCCTTTGCTCCTGTCCAGGTTTCGGCTATATCCCTAAGAAAAGCTGATGAGTTCCCACCGCGGAATAAGGACACGACACATTCATGCTCAGCTGGTTGCCGGAAGATGTCTCGCCGTATGGAGCGGGCATCGATGCGCTCTTTTACCTGATCTACTATATTACGGCAGCAGCTTTTTTTCTGGTGACGTTTTTGATGATCGTCTTCCTGGTGAGGTATCGTCATCAAGCAGGACGCCGAGCTGTCTACACGCATGGCAACACGATCGTGGAGATCGTGTGGACGGTTATCCCGGCGATGGTCTTTATCGGGCTGGGAATCGCCAGTAAAGCAAAGTGGGACGCCATGAAAGTCAACATTCCCGAGACGGATACGATTATTCAAGTCACGGCGAAGCAATTCAATTGGGAAGTGCGATATCCTGGACCAGATGGCCGGTTCAACACGGCGGATGATAAGCAGGCCGATAATGAAATCTACGTACCAGCTGGAAAACCCATCCGCGTCATTCTTCAGTCAAAGGATGTTATCCACAGCTTCTTTTTACCAAACCTCCGCTTCAAGCAAGACGCCGTGCCTGGGCGGGACATTCTGGCGTGGTTTCAAGCGAACAAACCAGGGAAATATGAAATTCCCTGCGCGGAACTGTGCGGCTTTGGCCACTCTGGCATGCGCGGCTGGTTACATGTATTAAGCCCGGAGGACTATTCCAGGTGGGTCGCTCAGCAATGGCCCTACATTGCGACTGCTCAGGACACTGTCGCCACAGCGGTCGCCTTGCCGGATCAACAGTATAAAGTCGATCAGACTCAACGAGAGCACTAAGATGAGCGAAGCAGGAACCATGGTCGCGCACGGCCTTCCTCACGTTCGGCCTGTAAGAGAAGGATTCATCCGTACGTATCTTTTCTCGACCGACCACAAAATGATTGGCCGACAGTTCATGTTCCTGAGCCTGATTATGCTGTTCCTCGGCGGACTCATGGCCATGATGATGCGCTGGGAACTGGCGTGGCCAGAATCCGTGATTCCGTTGACACAGTGGATTCCCGAACCATACATGTACCAAGGGCGCATGGACCCTGCCTTCTATAATTCGTTGTTCACCATACACGCGACGATCATGATTTTCTTTGTGATTATGCCGTTTCTGGTGGGTGGGTTCGGTAATTTTCTTATCCCATTAATGATCGGCGCGAGCGACATGGCGTTCCCGGTGCTGAATATGCTGTCGTTCTGGGTTGCTGTCCCCGCCACAGTGCTGCTGCTGTACAGCTTTTTTGTTCCAGGCGGAGCAGCGGCTGGCGGGTGGACCATGTACGCCACACTCTCCGCCAAAGCCCAGTACAGCGGCGTTGAATGGGGCGTCAATCTCTGGATTATCAGCCTGCTTATTTTGGGCGTTTCATCACTGATGGGTTCGATTAATTACATCACCACGATCATCAACATGCGCGCCCCAGGGATGACATGGTTCCGGCTTCCTCTGACGATTTGGGCGTTCTTTCTGACTGCGATCTTGCTGCTGTTAGCGTTGCCCGTGCTCTCCGCCGCCCTTGTCATGCTGTTTCTCGATCGCACGCTTGGCACGAGCTTCTTCTTACCAGAAGGCGGCGGGCAGCCCTTATTATGGCAACATCTCTTTTGGTTCTTCGGGCATCCAGAAGTCTATATCCTGGTTCTTCCAGCCATGGGGATTACCTCTGAGATCCTCTCAACCTTTTCGCGTAAGCCTATCTTTGGCTATCGCGCGATGGTGTTCTCTATGATCGCTATCGCTTTTCTTTCGTGGCTG
>DATLYA010000069.1:0-11022 GCA_035575235.1 Candidatus Methylomirabilota bacterium | reverse complement strand
GGTGTGGGACCCGATGTGGGCGGCGGCGCAGGCGCATCACATACCGCTCTCATTGCATATCCTCACTGGCCGCAAAGGCAGCGGCATCGGCGCCAGCGTGATGAAGAGCTACCCCTCGCTCCCTCACGCCATCGAGCGTTCTCTCAGTGACATTCTCTTCGGCGGGGTGCTCGAGCGCTTCCCGACACTGCAGATTGTCTCGGCGGAAAATGACATTGGCTGGATCGGCCATTATCTCCAACGTATGGACCACGCCTACGAGAAGTATCAATATCTGGAAAAAGGCGCTGTGATTCCTGAACCGCCGAGTTTCTATTTCAAGCGGCAGGTGCACGCCACGTTCCAAGACGATCGTATCGGCGTCCTGACGCGAGCATATGCCGGCGTTGACAATCTCATGTGGGCGTCGGACTTTCCTCACTCCGACTCCACCTGGCCGCGCTCAAAAGAAGTTATCGCGCGGGATTTTGCGGGCGTGCCGGACAACGACGTGCAAAAGATCGTCTCTGACAACTGCGCGGCGTTGTACGGGATCGGCTGAGATTCTGTTTGGACAAGGAAGTCCGCCGATGGCCGAGCATCCCCAAGACCGGCAGAAGCTCCGTATCCCGGGAACGGAACTCCGCGAACCGCAGTTCGCCACGTTCTCGTGGCAGAATATTACCCTGAAAGAGCCGCCGCGTACGTTTCGCCTCAGCGCGACGCGGGCAGGCGCGGCGGATGCGCCCATCGTTGATACGGTTGACGATGACGTCATCGAAATCGAGCTGGAAAACGGCGCGCGCTTTTGGACCTCGCGTCAGCGACTGACGGAGGAACTCCTGCCATTCGGGGAAAAGCGCGGCGTGGACGGCGTTGTCGAGCTTCCCGCTAATCTGCCGCTCTTGGGACCATCGCGCGGCCCCCTTGGCGCTGCCGTCATCAAAACGTTGCGGTTGTTCAGAATCAATGTGCCGAGGTTGGCCGCGCAAACTATAGCGACGCGCTGGGAAAATTCCACCCTACAAAAAGACGCGCCTGGACCGGGCCTCTATCGTTGTTCAAGCGCAGGTCCTTTTGCGCTCACTTCGTTAACCGGAGCGTCGGGCGCTCTTCCCACGGACCGACCGATCTTACTATTTCTACACGGTACGGCGTCCTCTACGCGCGGCAGCTTTGGCGCACTTTGGGACCAAAAACGGAAGACCAACCAGGAACAGCTCGGAGAGCAGCTCTTTAGAGGCTACCAGGGACACGTGTATGCCCTTGAACATCGCACGCTCACGGAGAGCCCGATTCAGAACGCTATTGAGCTTGTAGACAAACTACCGACCGGCGTCCGTCTACATGTGATTTCCCACTCACGCGGCGGTCTGGTGGGAGAGTTACTGTGCCGCGCGCAGATGGCGGATAACGGCGCTCCTTTCGATAAAGACGACCTCGCGCTCTTCGCCGCACGCGACCCTGAAGGCCAACGCGGCGACCTCCAGCAACTCAACGAGGTGCTGCAAGCGAAACAATTGCGGGTGGAGCGCTTCGTGCGCGTCGCCTGCCCGGCGCGCGGCACTACGCTCGCCTCCGAACGGTTCGATATCTACCTGTCCGTTATTTTCAACCTGCTACAGGAAATCCCGGGCTTCAGCCTGAGCGTGGGTGGAGTAGCGTACGATATCTTTACGGAACTTATCATGGCGATCGCCAAGGAGCGCGCTGATCCAGGTGTGCTGCCCGGCATCGAAGCCATGATTCCCACCTCGCCGCTTATCGCGCTGCTCAATCTCCCAGGCCGCGCTATCAATAGCGAACTGCGAGTAATTGCTGGAGACATTGAGGGGGGCAACCTCGGCAGCACCCTGGGAGCGCTACTCGCCGATCCATTATACCAGGGAGACAATGATCTTGTCGTGGACACCAACGCCATGTTCGGCGGCACAGAACGGACAGGCGCAGCCGGCTTCTCGTTTTATCGCGGCCCAGAGGTGTCGCACTTCCATTATTTCCGCAATGAGGACAGTGCCGCTCAATTTGTGAAGGCGTTGACGCGTCCGCCGGGCCAAGACGACGGATTCACTGCTTACGACATCCGGGAAACCGATGCCGGCGTACTGGTGTATCGAGGTGACATTGACCGTCCGCGGCCAGTGGTCTTTCTGCTCCCTGGCATTATGGGCAGTCATCTCGCGCAACAGAGCGAGCGCATCTGGATTGACCTGAGCAAATTGGCGCATGGCGAACTGACGCGCCTGGCGATTGACGCGCCGAACGTCACGGCGGAAGAAATCGTCTCACTTGCATACGGTGACCTGGCGAAATTCCTCTCCGCTACCCATGAAGTCGCGCCGTTTCCCTACGACTGGCGACTTTCATTAAGAGCAGAAGCGAAGCGCCTTGCGGATGCAATCAATAAAAAGTTAACGCAGGCCGAAAGCACCAATCAACCTGTCAGCCTGCTAGCACACTCTATGGGCGGGCTATTGGCGCGAGTCATGATCGCCGACCATCCGCAGGTATGGCAACGTCTCTGCAAACATGCTGACGCGCGGCTGATCATGCTCGGTACGCCCAACGGCGGCTCGTATGTCATTCCCCTTGTCCTCACTGGGCGTGAGACGCTGATCAGACAGCTCTCCTTGCTTGACATTAAGCATCTTGAGCACGAGCTGCTCGAAATTATCTATGAATATCCCGGCCTGTTAGAGATGCTGCCGCTCGCAGAGGAGCAGGATGATCCGTACATGTTCTTCTCGCCGGACACCTGGAACGCCATCCATGCCCGCGACAAGGGTTACGTGTGGTCGGCGCCGACTGCCGAACGATTGGCGGCGGCCCGGGAAACCCGCCTGCTTTTAAACAAGAGTCCGACGGATCCCGGACGCATGTGTTACGTTGCAGGCTGCGCCCCCGCTACGCCGACCGGATTCCAGTTTGTCGCCAATAAGCAAGGACGAGAGATCCTACAGTTTCAAGCTTCTCCGGAGGGCGACGGGCGCGTATTATGGGCCACCGGACGCCTGCCGGGCGTCCGGACGTGGTACATGCAAGCCGTGCATGGCGATCTTGCGAATCATGAGCCTGCCTTCCCAGCGCTGCTCGACCTGCTGCAAAAAGGGGCCACGGATCGATTGCCAACAGTGCCGCCGGAAAGCCGGGGCGCGCCAGAACGTTTTCTCCTGCCGGAAGAGAAAACACTGCTCTACCCCAATTTCGAAGACCTTACGAGAGCTGCGCTGGGTTCGCGCCGCCGGGTGAGCAAACGGAAGCCGGAACACCGAGCGCGCGTCACCATCGCCCACGGCAACCTTGCTTACGCCAGCCACCCCATCATGGTCGGACATTATCGCGGCGATACCATTATCAGTGCAGAAGCGTATCTCGACCGCGTCCTGGGGGGGCGCCTCCGTGACCGCTTACGACTGAATCTCTATCCCGGAGAACTCAATACTGAAGTAGTCATTCTCAACCTCGGGCAAAAACCGCCGGGAGCGATCATTATCGGTCTTGGCGCGGTAGGAACTCTTTCACCAGGCGGACTGACGCGCGCGATTGACCACGGCGTTCGCGCCTATGCGATTACCCTAGCGGAAGCGCACGCCTCGGGCGACCGCTCGCCATCCACGTATTGTCCCGGCAAAGTCAGTTCTGTCTTAATCGGCACCGGCGCGGGCGGCATGCCCGTGAACGACGCCGTCCTCGCTATTTTGCGCGGCGTCGCGCGCGCCAATCAGAGTCTAGAAGACAGCGGCTATGTGGAGCGCGTCAGGATAGAAGAAGTGGAGTTCGTTGAACTGTACGAGGACCGCGCTATTCAAGCAGCGCACGCGCTGGCGCGCCTACGCAATAGCGACGTTGACATTGCGCGCCAGTTTGATTTCGATGCGCCCGTGCGAGTCAAAACCCTACGCGGCGGACGGCGGCGCGCACGGTTTACCGAGGATGACTCATGGTGGCATCCGCTGCAAATTCTTGAAGATGAACGCAAGGGCTTAACCTTTAACTTCCTCACCGATCGCGCCCGGACGGAAGAATATCTCCAACCAACGCAGCGAGCCTTGGTGGATCAATTCATCAACAAAGCCACACAGGCGACCTCAACCGACACCAACATTGCCGTCACTCTGTTTGAGTTGCTCGTCCCAAACCCCTTGAAAGACTATGCGCCGGATCAGCGGAATCTTGTGCTTGTACTGAACGAGGCCGCCGCTCATTACCCCTGGGAGCTGATGCAGGAACGTCAGCCAAGCCCAAGGTCTGGCGCGAGCGGGCGTAAAAAGCCGCTGGCGATCCAGGCCGGACTGGTGCGTCAGCTGCAATCGACCGAATTTCGGGAAAAGATTGTCCCAGCGCAGGGCTCCTCCGTGCTGGTTGTTGGCGATCCACCGAGTCGTTTCGCGCCCCTTCCAGGCGCTGTCAGGGAAGCGCGAAATGTGACGCAGCAACTCAAAGAATGGAATTACGCCGTGACCTCCATCGTGCGTCAAGGCGACGCCGAGATTGCGGATGACATTCTGAATGCTTTATACGTTCGGGACTATCGGATCGTGCATCTGGCGGGGCACGGCGTGTATCGGTATGTCGCCGCTGCGCCAGACAGGCAAGATTCTCAACATCCACACCCGCCGGAGGAACCGCGCACCGGCATGGTCATTGGCGACGATAAATTTCTCACGCCGGCGGAGTTCGAGAAAATGCGCGCGGTTCCCGAACTTGTTTTTATCAACTGCTGTCACCTCGGCAAAATTGAAGACAGCAGCAAATATCCGACCACCAACCCGCCACGACTGGCCGCGAATATCGCCACGGAATTTATCCGTATGGGCGTCCGCGCCGTGGTCGCCGCCGGCTGGGCGGTTGATGATGATGCAGCACAGCTGTTTGCGAGAACTTTTTACCAGGAAATGCTGTCCGGCGCGTCTTTCGGGAACGCAGTGAAAACCGCGCGGCAAACCACCTTTGACGCGTACCCCAGCGTCAATACCTGGGGCGCGTACCAATGTTATGGTGATCCAGCCTTCACCTTGTCTGCGGATACGCCGGCAGAGACGACGGACCGCCGCGCGTTGCCTTTTGCAACCCCTTATGAGGCGATCGTCGAACTAGACAATATTGCCGAAGACGCCGCCACCGCCTCCGCTGCGGAACTTGTGGCGTTGAGCAAACGAGTGAAAGAAATTAACACTTCTATGCCGGCCCCGTGGCTAAACGATGGAGCCGTGCGCGCGGCGCTAGGCCGCGCGTATGGAGAGCTCGATCTCTTCGCGGAAGCGGTGGAGCACTATACCGCCGCGTTACGCGGAGAAAAAGCCCAGGTCCCTGTGAAAGCAATCGAGCAGTTATGCAATCTGCAAGCGCGCGACGCCGTCCAACGTGCGACCGCGCCAGACGCCACGGCCGCCATGCGCAAGGAAGCCCTGGCCAGTATAGAAACAGCCAGGGCGCGTCTTGACAATCTCATCGCGACGGTGGGAAAAACAGCTGAGCGCCTCAGCCTCAAAGGCAGCATTGTGAAACGCCAGGCGATGATCGCGCGCACGCTGCACGAGAAACGGCGCGCCCTGCGAGAGATGGGGAGTTGCTACGAGGAAGCATACACGCTGCGCCACCCATCACAAAACCAGATTCATCCGTATCCACTTCTAAACTGGATGACGGCAGAGGTGTTGCTGTGGCTCTTGGGTCCGAACGTGCGCAAACCGACTAGCCTCCAAGAACTGCTTGAGCAAGCTCGTACGGCCAGCGCTGAACGAGATCGGCACGACCCGAACTTTTGGGACGCCTCAGCGAAGGTCGAGGCGCAATTAGTAGAACACCTGGCGGCAGGTGATTTACTCGACCATGTCGACGATATTGTGTCTGGGTACAAAGACGCCAAGAGCCGTGACGCCTCGCCGCGCGAGTTTCGCTCAGTGCTCGAACAACTTGACTTTCTCGCGAGCATGGTCGCCGTCGCGCGCAATAACCGTGAAAAAACTCGTTTGCGTGAAGCGCTCAAAAAAATCCGGCAAGAGTTGGCGCAATAGTTGACAGACGAGAGCCGCCGGCAGGATAATCCCTACCCATGAAAGACGAGACCAGCGGCGCGGCGCAGACAGAAACTCGACGCCTGGCGGCGATCATGTTCACCAACATCGTCGGCTTCAGCCGCCACATGGGCGCTGATGAAACCCGCATGCTGCGCCTGCTGGACGTTCACAACCAGATGCTTCAGCACGCCGTCGCGGCCCACCGGGGCATGGTGATCAAAACGGTCGGCGATGCCTTTCTGGTGGGACGGTATTTCCTTCGCCCGCCTCTCAGCACTTAGTCCTTAGCACTCAGCACTCCGGCGGCCCTGCCCTTGCCGGATAAACCCTCCATGATCGCCCTGCCCTTCACCAACATGAGTAGCGATCCCGAGCAAGAATATTTCAGTGGCGGGAGGCGGCCGCTCGCTGGAGTACAGACCCCAAAACCCTAGAGCAGGCGTTCACGCTGGCGCAGCAAGCCCTCGCTCTGGATGATTCGTTGCCGCGAGCCCATGGGGTGCTGAGCTTTGTCTATGTGCTGAGGCGACAGTATGAAGAAGCAATGGCTGAGAGCGAGCGGGCCACTGCCCTCGATCCTAACAACGCTGACCTGTACACCATGCGAACGTTTGTGTTGAACTCCGCAGGCCGCCCGGAAGCAGCGCTCAAGATGGCGGAGCAGGCGATGCGCCTTAATCCCCACTCTCCACCGATTTCCTTATTTCAATTAGGCTGGGCCTACCTCGGGACCGGACGGTATACCGAGGCGGTGGCCACGCTGAAGGAAATCACCAACCGGAGCCCTATTTTTCTGTATGCCTACGCTCTCCTGGCCGACAGCTACGTCCAGCAGTGGAACTCCCAGCAGGAGGCCGATGCTCAAGTGTTAGAGTAGGCGGCAGCGGCGGCGCAACGCGCCCTCGCTTTCAATAGCGCCGTTCCTGAAAGTCACGGGGTCTTGGGCTCTGTCTATCTGCTGCAAAAGCAGGATGAGGGGGCCGTAGTCGAGAAGGAGCAGGCCCTTGCTCTCAATCCCAATATGGCGTGGGGATATGCAAGTTTAGCTGAGACGCTGGGCTATGCCGGCAGCTTGCAGAAAGCAGTGGAGATGGTAGGGCAAGCGCTGCGCCGTAACCCTTCAGGCGATACGTATCGCAGCATAGGCGCTGCCTATTATCTGAGTGGGCGACCCGAGGAGGCGATTCCTCCACTGAAGCAATTCCTCATCCACCAACCCAACATTCTCGGCGCTCACCTAATCCTGGCTGCCGTCTACAGTGAGTTGGGCAAAGAAGCGGAAGCCCGAGCCGAGGCGGCGGAAGTGCTGCGAATCAATCCCAAGTTCTCGCTGGAGGTGCACAAGGAGCGAGCGCCGATCAAAGACCCGGCGATGCTGGAGCGGCATATCGCGGCGCTGCGCAAGGCAGGGCTGAAGTAAATGCGGAATGATGAATTAAAAATTAAAAAGGCATGCGACATACAGAGGCCTCATGTACAATCAAGCTGGAGGTGAAGCATGCTGCGGACAGTCGAAGCTGTCATTGATGAGAAGGGAAACGTACATTTACTAGAGGCGATTGAGCTGACAGCAGCACGCAAGGCGCTAGTAACGATCTTGGAAGATGCCCCAGATGCAGGCGTCTTTGAAACCACTCTGCTCAGTGAACAGGCGCTTGCCGAAGACTGGGACCGGCCAGAGGAGGATGAGTCGTGGTCACACCTGCAACCCGAGCGGTAGTCTCCGTGCGTTTTCCTCCTAAGGAGCCATCAGCCAATAGCTTCTGAGCCTCCTCCGACAAAGACACGTCTAATAGACTAACTGTAACCACTACCCATCAGCCACCTCCCTTGCTCCTGACCGCCGGTGCGCTATAGAGCATGGCGAGCCTTCGGCCTATGCTTTATCCATGGATTCGCCCCCTTCTTTTTTCGCTTGATCCGGAAGAAGCGCACCACCTTGCGCTGAAGGCGCTGCAGGTGCTGCAGGCGGCCGGGGCCGCAGCGCTCCCTCCCCTGAGCGATCCGAGCTTGGGACAAGAGTTCTGGGGACTGCGCTTTCCTAATCCAGTTGGGCTCGCGGCGGGTTACGACAAGAACGCCGTCGCGCCGTTGGCGTGGCCAGCGCTGGGGTTTGGGTTCGTTGAACTCGGCACCATTACCGCCAAAGCCCAGCCCGGCAATCCTAAACCGCGTATTTTCCGTTTGCCGCACGATCAGGCGCTGATTAATCGCTTAGGCTTCAATAACGAGGGCGCTGCTGCAATCGCGCAGCGCCTCGCGCGCGAGCTGCCGCCTGGACGCCCTCATCCTATTCCGCTTGGTTTCAATATTGGCAAATCTAAAGTGACGCCGTTCGATCAGGCGGTGGAAGACTATATCGAGAGCTGCGAGAAACTGTTCCCCTTCGCCGACTATCTGGTTGTGAATGTCAGCTCGCCCAATACGCCAGACCTGCGGAAGCTCCAGGAAACCGAACGACTGCAACGGCTGCTCGAAGCGCTGATGACGGTGAATCGTCACCTTACCGAGCAAAACCGCACGAAGCTCAAGCCAATGCTCGTGAAGATTGCGCCGGATCTGAGCGACGAGGAGGTTATGGAGATTGCGCGGGTCGCCCATGCCGCCGGCGCATCCGGCTTGATCGCTACCAACACCACGATTGCCCGCCCCGCTACTTTACATACGCTCATCCATGAAAAGGGAGGCTTGAGCGGCAAACCGGTAGCCCCGCGCGCGACCGCAGTCTTGCGTCTGTTGTTCCGCACAGTTGAGGGGCAACTGCCGTTGATTGGCGTTGGCGGGATTTTCTCCGCTGAGGACGCCTATCAACGCATCCGCGCCGGCGCTTCCTTAGTGCAGGTCTACACCGGCTTGATCTATGAGGGCCCGTTTTTGCCGCGCCGTATCGTGCGAGGCCTGCACCGGTTAGTGGCCAGAGACGGGTTCAGCCATGTACGCGAAGCAATTGGTAAAGATGTTTAGCCGCGTCTCGACTCATTCTCACGACCTCAGTACAATTCCTGTGAAAGACCGCATCACACACCACAGGAGGCATTCGTATGGCGGCAGCAATTCCCGATCAATATAAAGATCTGCTCACCAAGAAAGCGTTCGCGAATCTCGCCACGCTGATGAAGGACGGCAGCCCGCAAGTGACGCCGGTGTGGTTTGACTATGATGGAACGTACATCCGCGTGAACACAGCCAAAGGACGCTGGAAAGATAAAAACATGCGCCATCGGCCCCAGGTCGCCTTGTCTATTGTTGATCCAGACAATCCGTATCGCTATATGCAAATCCGCGGCAAAGTCGCTGAAGTGACCGAGCATGGCGCAGATGAGCACATCGACTCACTGGCCAAGAAATACCTTGGCCAGGATAAATATCCCTTTCGGCAACCAGGAGAAGTGCGGATCATTTACAAAATTGAAGTCGACCGTGTACAGACGATGGGATGAACAGTAGGAAAGCGCAAGCAGGCAAAGGCGTTCCATGCAGCGCCCCTACGAAAAGAGAAGGAGGGATACGATGAAAGCCTGGGAGATCAAAGACACCTTCGGTATTGACGCGCTCACGCTGTCCGAACGTCCCGACGCGCCGCTCCAGTCAGGACAGGTGCGCGTGCGAGTCAAAGCGGTCTCGTTGAATTATCGCGACCTCATGACCGTGAAGCATGGCGGTGGTGCGCGAGCGGCGAAACTGCCGCTCATCCCCTGCTCGGACGGCGCGGGAGAGATCGTTGAGGTGGGACCGAATGTGACACGGGGAAAAACCAGCGATCGTGTTGCCGGCATCTTTTTTCAAAATTGGCTGACAGGGGATATCGCGCCCCATCACTTTGCCTCGGCGCTGGGCGGCGCCATTGATGGAATGCTTGCTGACCATGTTGTTCTGCATGAGGATGGGCTCGTGCGTATTCCGGATTATATGACCTACGAAGACGCCGCCACCCTGCCTTGTGCGGCGGTGACCGCCTGGCAGGGACTCGTGACCAAAGGGAGCATGAAAGCGGGAGACACGATCCTCGTGCAAGGCACGGGAGGCGTATCCATTTTCGCCTTACAGTTTGGCGTGATGTCCGGCGCGCGCGTGATTATCACGTCTAGCAGTGATGACAAGCTGGCGCGGGCGCAGCAACTCGGCGCGTGGGAAACGATCAACTACAAAAAGACGCCGGACTGGGCCAAGCGCGTGCTAGAGCTCACCAATGGTGAAGGCGTCGATCATGTCGTGGAAGTTGGCGGCGCCGGCACGCTGGAGCAATCGTTCAAAGCGACGCGTGTGGGCGGCACGGTGAGTTTGATCGGCGTCTTAACTGGATTCGCCGGTAAAATTGATCCATATCCCGTGCTCATGAAAGGTCTGCGGCTGCAAGGTATTTATGTCGGGTCGCGCGAAATGTTTGAAGCCATGAACAAAGCCATGGCGGTGCAAAAAATCAAACCAGTCATCGATAAAGTGTTTCCCTTCAGCGAGGCGCGCGCAGCGCTCAAGCTCATGGAGAGCGCCGCGCACTTTGGCAAGATTGTGATTACGATCTAGGAACGTGATGCGTGGACCGTGTTGCGCAAACACATGATGAGAAGCTAAATCAACCTACAGCACATGCGTACGCTGTCCGCTGTCACCCCTGAGGAGGGTCATGCTGAGCCCTTCGGCTGCGCTCAGGCTCAACTCCGCGCAGCCTCGGACCGTTGAGCCCCTGTGCGGAGTTTACGCTGAGCAACGCGAAGAGCTCAGGGAGACACGCGCGTGCGCCAATCTCGCGTGGTCTGATTGAGAACCGAAAGTGTAAGCTCACGGAAACGGAACACGCATCATGTAATACGCATCACACTCTACGTATCACGCCCACGCCTCACACCTTATGCTGTCCTCACCTTTGCCAGGACAGAAAATTGGGGGGATTCTCATGAAACTCTATAATTTCTTCCGCAGCTCAGCATCGTATCGCGTTCGCATCGCGCTGAATCTGAAAGGTCTAGCATACGAGTACCGGCCGATCCATTTGCGCCGGGGCGGTGGTGAACAATACACCCCC
>DATLYA010000068.1:0-6604 GCA_035575235.1 Candidatus Methylomirabilota bacterium | reverse complement strand
CGAGCGGATCGCGCCCTGCATCACGCTGGGATAAGGCGGGAAGAGGCTCTCGGCCCGGTGGTCGCTACGCGCGTCGAACGGTCGGCCATCGCGGAACAGCCAGACATCAATTGCTTCGAGAAAGAGGTACATTATTCGCGCCCTCCTTGAGCAACGAAACGAGCAAACACAAGCCAGCGTCCCAATTCTTCCGGGCTTTGCTCAGGAAGTTGGGTTGCCCACGTGTGTAAGCGTTCCGCCCACTTGTCGGGATCAGGAGCTTGCGGGTGTTTGGGATTGCGATGGCGCTTGAGCAAACGTCTGAGTTCAGCTTGGCTTTTCTCATCGGCCTCTGGCAGAGCGTAGGCGGTCTGCAGAACATCGTAGGCAAACTTCGAAGAGAGCGGCTCGCCATCAGCGTCGCCTTGGAAAAGCTTGGTCATCTCGGTAAAGGTATCACCGATGGCCTTCCAGGGGCTGCGCATCTCCAACGTTTCGCCGCTGCGTTTCAATGTCCTTACGCACACCGCATCTCGTCCTGCCTGCTTGGCTTGACGCTCGGCCTGCCGGGCTGCTTCTAGCACCGCTCCCAGCGGGAATAGATGATGGGCAACGGCAATGCCCGCTGAAGCCGTTCCGTTCGTAATCTCCGAAAACTTGTCGGCCAAAGTCCGCGCCAGAGGAAACGCTGTGGCAACCGGCGCCATTGCCAGGACATCGTCGCCGCCGTTGTAAATGAGATTCCCGTGATGCTGTTGCTCGACTATTGACCTCACCTGTTCTGCAAACTCTGCTAGTTTGCGGCTTAGCTCTGTGTGCTCGGTCTCCGTCGTACACTCGCTGACTCGTTTACCCATATTGTCGCCGTCCAGCACGATGATGGCGTAGTAAGGCGATGGTCGTAGCTCTACCCGTTGATAGACCTCATGCAAAGTGTCTCGCGCCATCTGGAGCCATCCCGGATCAGGCACAGCCAGACCGTAACTGCTGTCCAATCGTTGGGGAGTCAAAGTCTCTACGAACAGAAGATCGCCGTCGTAGGGCCAGTCGGGATCGTCGTGGTTTGGCTTGTACAGATACCCGTTCAATAATTCCTCCACAGTTTGCCGATAGTCGGCCAACTCCTTGTGCTGTCGCACGCGATTCAAAAAAGGACGGCTGGCGACCGTGCTTGTCGAGGGAAAGCGGCTTTCATCGGCAATCTTGCTAAAGCGTTTTGTCGCGCCAATCGCATCGAGTCGTTCACGTCCGTTCAGCTGCAACTTGGCAGCGGTTGCTTGCTTGCCAACCGCTGCCCAATACTCTTTGGCGTTCAGCGTCGTCGTATGTAGGGCTTCGCGGCATCCACTGAGCGTATCTTTCAGGCCCTGTTCCTCGGAAGCGTCAAACATCCTGGTACGCTTCGCGGCATCCAAGGTGCGGCTGGCTTCATCATATGCTTCTTTATATGAGCGATTCTCCAGCGAAGCCGCCGCCCAGTAGAGTTCCCACAAGTGAGCAACTTGCCGTGTCCAGACATCGCGCCAGCGGTCGTCTGGCGAAGGTTCTTTATTCGGCAGGTTATTTTGGGCGGTGTCGGCGATCCAACGCCATTCACTCAGCAATGCGTTCTTCGCTTCTTGAGCGATCGCTTCAGCTTCTTCCCATGCAACGCGAGCAACGAGCTTGTTGGGGACATCATCGCTCAGTGCGGCTGGATATATGAGTGTTCCCCGTTGCCCCATGACCAATCCCGCCGCTTTGGCTAAACAGACAAGAATCCGACTGCCCACGTAGAGGTCACGCGCCCGCCGCGCCTCGGTGATAAAGGACTGCACAGGGCTGAAGGTGAAGATGAGGATAGCATCACTCATGCGTTCCATCCTTCCACGGTGATGCCATCACCTTTGTATTTCTCTTCCAAAAAATTCCGTACCGTCTCGTAATTCGCGCCCTTAAAACTGGAGACTAGCACGGTAAGTAACAAACCGAACCGTTCATCAAGTTGGATGGGTCGCACCCAGAGAGGCGAAGCTTGGCGCGGGTTACTATCTCCAAAGGCTCGCAGCTTCGGTACACTCTCCATGAACTTTGTGACAGCGGCCATCGCCGAAGTAGCTTGCAGGTCACAGAGGTGGATCAGACCTTTACTTGTCGCGCAAGGATAACGCGCTTCGTCTTGAGGAAGACCTGTGCAATGAACGTTTCGGCCAGCAGCGAGACCACGAGCTGAAAGCACTGCACCTCTGGTCACCTGCTGCAGATGCTGCTTCCAATCTCCCAATGTAGTCGGAGTCAAAGGAACAACCATTAGATCAGACGATTGCACGACCCGTAATGTACCGTGGCCACGTCGTGAACGTAGTCCGACGCCGCCAAAGGTCAGTGTAAGATTCAATGCTGAGCAGACCGCTCGCCAGATCGTTTCATCGTCGCTACGAAACTGTGACAAGCTTAACTGAACTGTTTGGCCAGAGCTAAAAGCGTTGCGTGGGGCAGCTTGTCTCCCTTCCTTGTGAGGAAGAACTTTTTCGTTGCTTTCACGTGGGTGGCCGTTGCCATGCAAACGGAGCTGGATTGGAGAGCCACTATCGGTACTGCCAAATACTGCACTCTCTAATTTGTGAAGCCCTTCAAGATTGTTGTCTCCTATTACGCCTCCGAGCGCCGCTCTCAGCCAGTACCTTAACGCGCCACGAAACGCCGGGGGTCGCAATTCCGGCGTGCCGCGTGGCTCCGCCCCTCCCAGGAACAACGGGGTCACCGTCTCCAGGGTTACTGTTAACGTTTTTCGCTCTGTCATATCTCACCCTCACCCTGTCCCTCTCCCGTCAAGGGCAATGCCGTGAAGTGAAGCCGGAATGTCATTGCGAGCGGAGCGAAGCAATCCTTGTTTTCCGCAGAGATTGCTTCGTCGCGTACCGCTCCTCGCAATGACAGCCATTTGCTAACTTCCTGCCATTGCCCGTCAAGGGAGAGGGGACCTGTAACGCAAGGTTTCTGTGAAACCAGCCGCCGCCCCTCAACATGCCTGCCCTGGGCGCCCTTTGACTTTGGCGCTTCGCGCCGTAGCCTGTCCTGAGCCTGTCGAAGGGCTCAGGATGAACGGAGTTATAAGCATTTTTTCTAAAGCTGTCATGGGAATCAGTTCCCGATTTTCTAGGAGTTTTTTCCTATTCTTTTTTCCGTTCCGTCGCAAAATATGTCGCAAACTCGGCAATGAGCAGGTTCCGGCTCACGACAACGTCGTCGCGGAAGCCGCGCCACTCGTGAAGTTTCTCGTACACGCTGGTCAATTGGTTTGCTACGGTCTTTTCACTCTTGTGCAACTGGCGGGCGAGCGCGGCGTTATCGAAACCTCGACAGACGAGACGCACAAGTTTCTGCTCCGCAGGGGTTAAGACGTATTCGATAAATTCTCGCTTGTGGCGATACGCCTCCGCCTGTTGTAGGGATCGTTGAGTTTGTATGGCTTCCCATGGGTCTTCCCGCAGCGCCAGTTCTGTCAGCGCTGGCGCTACCGTGCTCCAGCGCAACACAGGGATAGGAATAAGCGAGATTCGGTCTCCAGGTCGAACATGCATGACCTGTTCATCTCCTGGCCGCCAGTCTTCGGAGAGCAAATGCCACAAGCAGTCGTCTTCATCGAATAGCAGTTGGGCGACCACCATGCCGTACACCGCCATCGGTTTGCGTCCGCCGGCGATGCTCAAATGGACAAGTCGACCGGCGCGCTTTTCGGTCAAGACTGTGCGATACAAGATTCGCAGCAACGCCGCCGTATCGGTTTCAGTGTGAAAATCGGCGACTGACAAGTCCGCGCATTCGATTGGCACTGCGCGATACTTACACGCTCCAGGCTGGGCAAATTCACGCGCGAGCCGCGTGAGCGCAGGGTGGACGGCTTTCCCTACCGTATGGACAACGATCACTTCGGTGATAGGGCATCCTTTGCGTCGAAGCAGGTCTAAAGTCAGGGTTACAACCTGAGGTTCAGCTCCAAGTGTAGCGATAAGAACGTGTTGAGGCATATCCCCGAGTAGCCTGTCCGCAGGCTGGAAGCCTACGCTACCTTCATCAAGACCCTTTGGGCGCATGGCCGCGCGCCCCTACAAAGAACTTATGACTTTTCCTCCTGCTGTGCCGATCTTTCTAATCGATACCAGCCGTTGCCAAAGGCGGCGTTTTTGCCGACGTGAATGTATTCGCCGAGCAGCAGCAGGGGAATGAACGGCTGCAAGTCTCCCCGGTAGGTGACTTCGCCGACGAACCCGCTCAGATCCTGCTGGTCGCCTTTGCGCGTGCGGCGACTACGATCGATCCAGCGGCTTCTGACGGCTACTGCTTTTATATGCTCGGCTTGTTGTCCCAGTGCTTTGAAGTCCAGCTCCAAAGCCTCACCACAGTAGAAGTAGGAGAGCGTGTTGACCCGGTCGCGTAGGCGTTTAAGAAGGTGATGAAATTGCGGGACCGCCACGACTTCGCCTTCTGCCTTCAGTGTCGTCGGCGTCAGAAACTGAACGGTGAGTTCTCTCTGACCGCTGAACGCGGCGGCGCGCTCGCTAAGTTTACCCCAGCTCAGGTTTTCTTGCGGCGGACGGACGACGCCGTCTTTACTTTCGTAGACGACCGTCGTCTGGCCTTGCGGAGTCAGTGCTTCGATGGAAGAAAGCGTGCAACAGGCGCGGTTGAGACCAAACCCTCCCTCCGCGAGTTCACGAAAGGCAACGATGAAGTAAGGAAGGTAGTTGATCGCTTCGCCAACCACGACAAACTCGAATATGAGCGGCTCGCCGGGAAGGTAGCGCGTCCGTGGCTCCAAGGGCGGTTTGACGACGAACGGACGAGGGATATTTTGATTTTTACGCAATCGTTCCGCCTCGGGTGAGACAAAGGGATTGAAGACTTTGGTGTATGGACATGAATAGCGCAGATCGCACGCGGCGCAGTCGAGCCGCAGGTCGATGCAGACGAGACGGCGGAACGCCGTGCCGAAGCCGCCGCGAATGGTCGCGCCTTTGTTGAGGGGGGGCAGCTCCAGCGGCTCTCGCGGAGTCAGGTGGAAGCGGTAATGGGCGAAGGTGAAAGAAGTTGAGTCGTACCCTGTCATTTTCGATTCCATTGGATACTCACTCTCCAGTGAGCGGTGCGACGCCTAAATCAGACCACATGAGATTGGCACAGTGCCGGACCGAAAGTTTTGGTGGCACAGGCCTCTGGCCTGTGCACGCAGCCAGGATGGCTGCGCCACCATAAGCCACACTGCCAGTGTGGTGTACGCATGTTGTGTGGTCTGATTTAGTGATTGCGGCTCGTCGCTTCGCACTTTGTTGTTCTTCGTTCCTTCCTCCTCGTTCCAAGTCCTTGCCCGTTAGAGGGCAGCGCCCTCCGCCGCTCATTGCATTTTTACACGCACTTTATAAGTCAACTTTACCTCGCCGTCTTTTGGTATGGACGCTTCGAAACGCAGCGTATGGGCGTCAGCTTTTTCGTATTTTTGTGAGGAGGAAAGCACCTCCCAATCGCCGGGCACGGGTTCGTTGACGCGTACACTCACCGGTTCTGGTTTGTGGTTCTTGAGCGTGATTTCCCAACTGACTTCGGTGATGCCTTTGGCGATATGTTTGAAATCCGTTTGCTTGCGCCTGCCCGTGACGTCAAATGCTTCGCCCATTTTGACTTTGATCGTTTCATCTTTGGGGGTGTGATCAATGCTGTCTTCCCCGATGAATTGTATGCCGCCGTCTTTATCGGCTTTGTACACGCGCACCGTGCCTTTCGGCAGCGGCATGCCCAGGTTGTTCTTCTGGGCGTTCTCTATCTCGAGCGTGACGCTGACTTTTTGCGGCGGCAGTTCATCATCTGGACTAAATTGACTACTGAAATAGATCGGCTGTCCTTGCAGCGTGAGACGCTTGACGATGGGAATGTTCGTTGCTGACAGGAGCGTCATCTGTTTTGTTTGATTATTTTTGACCGTAGCAGGGCGCTCAAGCGTGTAGAGGTGGTACTCGAAAAACCCTTCTTCGCGAAACTGTGGCGTTGCAGGGGCTGCGGCTTCGGCAGTCAGCGTCATCGTGCGTTCATACACAACCTTGGGCTGGACACGATGGACATCGCCGGCCACAAGCTTTAATATGGCGTTTTTATAGGTCGCGCCGGATTTGTTATCGATCGACACCCAACCGGAAAGGTCCACTTTCGTATCATCAGAGGTGAGCACGGCGACATAGTCCGCCTGCCAGGTAATGTTGTTCGTCAGGTACGAGGCTTCAACTTTGTGCTTTCCAGGCTTACCGTTGTGAAGAAGCCACACGAGGGTCGGCTTGGCGATCAGGTTTTCAGGCAGCTGCGGCAGGATGACCCGGCCAGGCAAACCAATATGAATTTCCTGGCCGATCTGATAGACGGGCGAGCCGGTCGTCGAGAGCAGAGTGGCGGTGACCAGTTGCTCTTGCCCGGTATAGTAGTTCTTGTCAAGGATTTTTACTTCTTTCCCGACGTATTTCTCCATCAGCTTTTCCGGGCTGATCAGATCGTACTCATAATTTTGCTCCAGGACGCGCAGGGCCTGTGCGTCGCTGAGCGATTTGACATGCACAGTAGTAGGGATGATTTCAGAGGCCACATCCATGAACCGGAGTTG
>DATLYA010000067.1:0-17312 GCA_035575235.1 Candidatus Methylomirabilota bacterium | reverse complement strand
ACTTGGACTGCATTTCTTTGAGATTGTACTTCACCTTAGTCGACGCCCCTAACTGCCCATCGGCATTCTGCACCTTGTACTCAATCTCGATCTCGGCAAAGTTCAACGAAATCGAGTCCACCGGCAACGAGTTGGCGTGCGCATCGCCATTGGTCTGGTAGGAGGACACCAAGAGATCCGTAAAAGTCACTTTCAAATAATCCTGCTGATCCTTGCCGGCCTTGCGCGCGGTGAGCACCGCGTTCTTGATGTGCTCGCCAGTGGCGCACTTGAGGAACAGCTTCGGTGAGGCTTTGTTGACGTTCATCATGAAGTGAAAGTCCTGCATTTGCACCTTGCCAGCGCCGCCGCCGCCGCCAAAGGCCATGGTGCCCGCCTGGGATTCGCCAAAGCTGAAGGAGAGGACTTGGATTTCGTTCTTATGTTTGGCGTCCTGACTCTCGCCTTCCACACCATCAATCTTTAAAAAATAATCCACTAACGCCATCTGCCTGCTCCCTCCTTATAAGTGTATTTGCCTCTAGCTGATGCCACAATCGCCAGGTTCATTGCTCTACCAACTCGCGCCTCCCGGTTCTTTTTTGTTACCTGCGGGCTGGTTGCGGCAACTCCGCCACCAGCCGTAAGGACAACGACAATTCATCAAGCTGGAAGTGCGGTCGTAAGAACGCGGCGGCTCGGTACACCCCCGGCTTGCCCGGCACCTCATAGACATCAATACGCGCTTCTCGCAAGGGAAATTCCGCTTTGATGGCCGGCGAAGCGGTATCATCTTCCGTTACGTAATTCATGATCCAGCGGTTAAGGAACCGTTGACAATCCTCGCGGGACATGAAGCTGCCAATTTTATCGCGCATGATTGCTTTGAGATAATGTGCGAAGCGCGAGGTCGCCATGATGTACTGCAACTGCGTCGAGAGGCGCGCATTGGCGTTGGCTGCATCGGTGTCGTACTTCTTGGCCTTCTGGCAGGACTGGGCGCCAAAGAAGGCGGCATAATCGTTCCCTTTGCTGTGCACGAGCGCGATAAAGCCTAAGTCAGATAGTTCTTTTTCGCGCCGGTCAGTGATGGCAATTTCCGTCGGACATTTCAATGCGATCTCCCCTTCATCCGTTCTAAAGGTGTGGGTCGGCAGCCCCTCCACGAGTCCGCCTCCTTCCACCCCGCGGATTGCCGCACACCAATGGTATTTGGCAAAAGCGTCGGTCAGACGAGTCGCCATCGCATAGGCGGCGTTGCCCCACAGGTACTTCTTGTGATCCTTCCCATCGACATCCTCTTTAAAGTTAAAACTAGAGACTGGGACTGTCTCCGGCCCGTAGGGCAACCGCATCAGGATATGCGGCATACAGAGGCCAACGTATCGTGAATCCTCCGACTCGCGGAACGATTTCCACTTGGCGTACTCGACCGTGTCAAAGATCTTCGCCAGGTCACGTGGGGCGCCTAGCTCAGTAAAACTATCCAGATTAAATAATTGTGGACTGGCCGCAGAAAAGAACGGGGCGTGCGCCGCGGCGGCGACATTAGAAATCTTCTCCAGCAAGGCGATATCTTGAGGATGGCGGCTAAACTCGTAGTCGCCCACGAGAGCGCCAAACGGCGCGCCACCGAAGGTGCCAAACTCTTCTTCGTAGACTTTCTTGAACAGCGCACTCTGGTCAAACTCGCTTGCTCGTTCTAGATCGCGTCGAAGATCTTCCTTGGAGGTGTTCAGCACCTTAATCTTCAGCATCGTGCTAGTTTCACTTTGATGGACAAGGTAATGCAGCCCACGCCACGACGCTTCAAGCTTCTGAAAATCCTGATGGTGCATAATCTCATTCAGCTGTTTTGAGAGCAACGCATCAATGTCCGCAATGCGGGCATTGATGGTTGCTTCGAGGTCTTTCGAGACACGCACCTGCCCCTTCATCACCTCCTCAACCAGGGTGGCGATCTGTCGGCGCGACTGCTCACGTTGTTCATCATCTCGACCGATGCGCGTGTCGCTAATAATCTGATCGAGCAGGTTGCCCTGCTCTTGCGTGACGGTTGCCCTCTCAGCTTGCGCTTGCTGCGTTCCGTTACTCATCAGACTACTCCTTTCCTCCCTTGTCGTCGGCGACCTCTATTCCTGCCTCTTGCCCGATCTTCTGCAGCAACTCGGTGTTGCTAATAATCTCCTGCAATCGTTCGTTGAGGCGGTCGTTGCCATCCGTTTTCGCCAGCAGATCTGAAAGTTGGCGGCGCACCTCGAGCAGCTTTCTGAGAGGTTCAATCTGATTGACAACCTGCTCTGGCTCGAAATCATCCATATTGTTGAAACGCAGCTCCACGGCAAGCTTACTATCGTCGTCTGTGAGCTTATTATCGACCTTAAAGGCCAATCGTGGCTTCGCCCCTTTCAAGACATCGTTAAAGTTATCACGGTCAATATCGACGAACTTACGGTCCCGGAGCCGCGGCAGGGGCTCATCAGGCTTTCCGGAGAGGTCCGCCAGGACGCCCACCACGAAGGGTAGCTCTTTCATCTCAATCGCATCGCCAATTTCCACATCATAAGTGATATGGACACGTGGTGGGCGCACGCGGTCGAGCTTATGTTGGGTACTTTCTCTGGCCATAGGGCATCCTCCTTACTCTTACGCGATTACGTCTGTTCGGTACTCCCCGTCGTGTTATCGCCGTCCGTATTTTTGATTCCTAAAGTTTCCTTAATGTGGCCCAGTACTTCGTCGCTTTTAATCACCTCTTGCAACCATTCCTCTAAGGGCATCTGTCCCCAACGCGCCGCCCGCTGCACCAGGTAGGAAACCGGGCTATGCGGCTCGGTCCGACGAAAGAACGAAGCAATGGCTTCCAGGCGACGCAGGGCGTCAGCACGGTTTTGGGGTTCAAACGGCACATTCCCTGAGGAGGGAACCACGAAAGACGATTCCTGAGACTGGAGAGCGACTACGTTGGATTGCCGCTCCGCTGTCGTCACCGGGGCGGTTTTGGTTTCATCTTTGATCCCCTCTCGCTCCCGCTTTTCCTTCCGGAAACGACTGATCAGGTCACGGCACTCCTCGATGGCGGTCTTGACCTCCACGAAGCTGGGCGCCAGCCGGCCAAATTTCTCATCAGCCACGCGATCCAGCCGCTCACATTCCTCCCACGCTTGCTGAACATCTTCAAAGAGGGTCTCGTAAAAGGCCCGAGGTGTTGCGGTCACCGCCTTGGCAAATTGCTCACCGGTAATTTTGCCGTCGGCGAGCGCTTCCTGAAGCGCCTCTCCTTGATTTTGGCGCGCAAGGTTGTCAACCCTGCGCGCCTCATCCCAATGAATCCAGGTATAGGCTTCACCATCACCAGACTGTGTTATGGCAATTTGACGGATGGGCAGGGGGAGACTGCTGTTTAATCCTTCAAGTGGACCCGTACGAAACTCAGCATCTCCATCTTCAAGCTCCGGGTATAACGAATCCCAGAAGCGTTCTTGCAGTTCGCGGAGGAGTTGCAAGCCATCTCGCAGCCCGGCAAAGCCATGCCGTTTCACTAACGCCTTGGTCAGCCAGGCAGCAATTTGCAGATCTTTACTCTTGTTGGCCAGCGCTTCAGTCGCAATGGTGATAACTGCGCGCCAGTCGGCGACTTTAGTCTCACGTTGCCACTCGCCCTGATCGAGGCCGTCGTCCTCACGCATCTGCTCTTGAATCGCATCATAAGCGCCTTCGTAACGCAGCGATTCTCCTGCGGGCTTGTCGCCAGGGATGGGGGTGAGCAGCGCTTCGAGATCGATCGTTAGCGGAGACGGCATATGAGCTTCCCGTTGCTCAGCTTTCACCTACGGGATCGAATTCAATGTCTCGAATTTCCAGGATGGCCCGTTCTTCATCATCTACGAGCAATAATCGTTGCCCCATTCCGCGCGCCAATCCTTCTCCCAGCGGCTGCCAGTCAGTCATACGACCAAGACGAACCTGATCATCAGAATGAGCACTAGACTCGGCGTACAACACCGGGATGAAGACCTCCCCTGTTGGGCCATCGACCATTTCCACGCTCGCCTGCGCCCACAGAAGATCGCGCAACCGCTTTGGAGGAGCAAGCTGTATCCGTTTAATTTGGGCAAAAGGAAGCCAGGTGTATCTATCATGAATGACAACTTCGAGAAATGGAGCAAGGACGTCATCACTTTCCTGGAGATCCGAGAACGGCTGGCCATCCAGGCATCCTGAGAGAGTAGGCCGTAGGCCGGCAGATTCCTCGAGTAAAGATCTCGCTTCGGCAGGACTATTCTCACGACAACGGTTGACCGCTTCCAAATGGAGGTGGGCGTACGGTGGAGGAGCGAGCAGGAAATGGGGTCGCAATCCTTCAGAAAAGAACCGCCGGCGGGCCTTTTCGGCGACTAAGATGTTCCGGTAAAGCTGGACGCCGATTTCTGCTGACGTGCTCTGATGACTAATGACTTCAAGCTGGCGGTCTGCACGCTGGTAGTCTCCAGCAAAACAAAGCAGTTCAAACAAGAACGTACGCAAACGGGCGTCGGTTGGGTGCGCCTTCACGTCCTTATTGAGTTGCTCAATTGCCGCAGAAAGCCGTCCAGCATCGAGCAGTTCTTTGGCTGTCATAGAGATTCCTCATTGATGAACAGAATAGAAAGTGTCGTATCAGGACGGCGGCTCATAGTCGGCACGGCAAATACGCAAGGAGGATGCCTCTTTGCTCCAGCTCCCTCCCTGTCACTCTATAGTACAGTCACTAGGAAAAAGTCAATGAAAAAAAATCGCCTGCCAGCTTATCTCACCCTGCCTGTCATTTCCGAGATGTTTCCTCGCTCACGGTGAGTGTCAACAAAACATACCAGGCCAGCAAAAAAGCTTGACGTCCACAAGATTCGCACCGCGCCCTTTGCTGTCGCATTGTGAGAATTGTATCCTCTCTTTACCCTCAGGGTTGCTCACGACGGCAGCTTCAAAGACGGCAGTGATTTTGCTCACTCTTGCCAAGTGTCTAGACGTTATATAACGTCTGCTGTGAATATGGCTGCAATCTCCACGGTCTTTCGGTCGTCATAAGTAAGGGAAAAACGATCGGGGAATTACGATGGAACCACTACGACCTATCTTTTGGGGCCAAGGAATGTTTCTTCAGCCTCAGCACTTCCAACAGCAAGATTGGTACCATGACGCACGATTGCGCCATTTCTTTCACCTCTTTCTGCCGTTCTGTTGGGGCGTCAAGTCTCTCACCCTGAACGAGCCTGCCCTGCAAAATTTTCTCTTCGAGGTTGAGCAATGCGAGATCGTGACTTGGGACGGCACGGTCTTGCGTTTCCGCGGCTCCTCACTGCCGAGTAACGCTAAGATCGAACCCCGTTCGTTCGAACAAGAACTTGACCCTGGAGGAAAGCCCCTATCGGTGTATCTTGGACTGCGACGGCTCCAATTAGAGGAAGATAATCTGCGACCCCATACGGCTACCACGACAAGCGGGAACGGCGCGGTGAACGGAGGCGACCACCGTCGTTACTTCCTCGAAGAGGCTGAAACCGTGGACTTCTACGCCAGCGGAGACCCACCGTCGCAACTGCAGTACCTGGTCCATGACGTGCACGTCTTATTTGATGTGCCGACAAGCCGCGCGCAGGATTACGAATTGGTGAAGATCGCCGAAGTGCTCCGCTCTCCAGATGGGAGAGGAGGCACGCTCTCAAAACGCTATATCCCTCCAGCGGTGACCGTCAGCTCAGACCCCGTGCTAGAAACCATGGTGAAAGAGATCCGAGATCTCCTCACGGCAAAAGGGCAAGAAATTTGGCACTATCGACGTCGGCGCGGCGAGCAGATGGTCGAACTCGGCTCGCGGGAGCTTGGCCATTTGCTGATGGTGCAGACGTTGAACCGTTATATTCCCCTCTTTCATCATTATCTGGAGCAGGGAGAGACGCATCCGTACGTCATGTATGCGCTCTTGCGACAAGTCGTCGGAGAACTCTCTTCCTTTTCAGAGACGGTGTCTGTCTTGGGCGCACGTGAAGGAGAAGAGACAATTCCTCCGTATCGTCATGATCAGCTGTGGCCGTGCTTTAGTTTCGCCACGCGACGAGTAAAGGAGCTGCTAAACGAACTCACGACTGCTGCAATTGGCGACATCCTCCTCGAATATAAGCCGGAGCTCAGATTTTTCACTGCCGACCTCAAGCCGGAATTTTTCTCTGGCGACAACCGATACTACCTGGCGATCAAAACCGATGTGAAACCAAGTGAAATGTTTACGATTCTACAAGAGGTTGGCAAGATTACTTCCCGCGAGGAGATGCCGAAGATTATGCACACCTTCATCTCCGGCTTAACCATCGAACCGCTGGAAGCGCCGCCGCAAGAACTCGTCATGCGCGCGCATTATCGCTATTTCGAAATTGATCAGCGTTCGCCGCACTGGCAGCAAATCCAGAGGCGACAGAATATCGCCGTACACTCGACGAACCAGAATAGATTATCGCCAGAAACGGAAATACGACTCCTCGTCATTTATGGCGACCAGAAGTGAGCCCTCCATCACTCTGCGCGAGGTGTTTACGCCGCTCTTCGCGCGCCTGTTGTTTCTCTCCAGTAATCCAGCTGCTGGGCCAACGACGTTTTCTGGGCTCCGCAGAGAACTCCGTCAGTTCCTTGATGAACAAGAGAGTCTCGTCAAACGCCGTGAACTCGACCCGCAAGACTACGACAACGCTCGCTTTGCCGTGGTCGCCTGGTTGGACGAGATCATTCTCCGCGCTACTCATGACACGAACCCAGAGCTGTATCAACAGTGGCGCCACTCTCCATTACAGTCCGATCTGTACAAGACGACCAAAGCCGGGGAGTTGTTTTTCGAAAGACTGGAAAACCTGCAGCCGCGTCAGAAAGGAGTAATTGAAGTTTATCATCTGTGCCTGTGCTTAGGGTTCCGTGGCCGGTATTATGACGAAGAACAGGACCATAAATTAGTGGAGCTGAGGCACGAGTATGCCCAGCATCTGCCGGTCTCTTTCCCTGATCTATACGAAATCGAAAAGAACCGTGAGCGGTTGACCCCGCAGCCGTACGAAGTGCAGCCGCCGCCGGCGAAGACGCGCCCACAGCCGCCGTCGCCAATGTGGATGGGCCTCGCGGCCGCTGCGTTATTAGCTCTTCTCGTGTATCTCGTGTGGCCCACGCCTCGGTGCGGCAATCAAAAACTTGATGAAGGTGAACAGTGCGACGCCTCAGCTCGGGCGCAGTGTCCGGGCAAGCAAGTCTGCCAGGCCGATTGCACTTGCCCGCCAGGTCCTTCGCCGAGCGCTCTACAAGCCGCGCTTAAACCTTTTGAATGTAAAGACATCACGGTGACTAATCTGCAAGGCGGAGTAGTCACCCTCGGGGGTCGGGTGCAAAGTGAAGACCAGCGACAGCAGGTCCGTCAGGCGGTGAAGGCCGTACCCGGCGTGATTGAGGTGCAAGACTCTTTTGAGCTCATCCCACGCCCGTTTTGTGAGGTCATCGAACTGCTGACGCCGTTTCAGCACAGCGGGAATTCTCATCTCACGATTAACCCACAGAAAAGCTGTAGAGCGACGTATTATCAAAACGAGAATCTTATTGTAGACGTCTCGGCAACCAAACCGCTGCACTATGTATACGTCGATTATTATACAGCGGACAAAAAGGGCGTCGCCCATTTGCTCCCGAATACAAAACAAACAACCAATTTCTCCAAAGAAGCTCTCTCACTGAAAGTGGGAGATCCAACCGATCCAACCCAACAGCACTGGAGTATTCGCTCACCATTCGGGCTGGAATTGGTGACCGTCATTGCCAGCTCACGCCAACTGATCACTCCCCCACGGCTTGAGCCTGAGCCGGCCACTGTCTATCTTGAACTGCTCCGTGGAGTCTTACCCTCCGATCCCACAACAGCAGAAATTACAGCAGCGTACTGCTTTATTACCAGTAAGGAAAAGGAGCAGTAGGTTGGGTATGGCGCTGTTAGACCCCTTTAAAAGTGTTTGGCAGACCCTCCTCTCCTCTTTCCAGTATCAATATTATTTGCTGGTGGTTGGCGCGCTCGGAGTCGCCATTGCCGTCTTCATCGTCTATGGGTCCAGCTTGGGTGTAACGCTGTGGCATAGTCCGTGGTTTTGGCTGGCGGTCGCCGTGTTCCTGGCAATCGGCGTATGGGCAGGCGTTCATTACGGAGTTCCCTGGTTACGCGAACGTCATTTTTTGCGGCGCAGCGCCTCTCCCTATATCGCGGCAGGACAGGAGAGCCCACAAGAGTTTCAAGCCAGGTTTGTCAAAGCGGTTCATACCCTGCAGGGCCTGCCACAACTGAAAGGCAAAGACGACCCTCGCTATGTGCTTCCCTGGTATCTGCTGATTGGCGGCGAACGCACGGGAAAAACCGGCGCTGTCCAAGGAGCCGGCTTGTTCTCTCCCTTGATTGCCCCAGGGAACGGCGCGGGGACGCAAAATTGCGATTGGTGGATCTCGAACACCGCCGTCATTCTTGACACCGCGGGGCGTTACGTAACCCAGGCGGACAAAGCGCGAGATCGCGGCGAGTGGTATCGGCTCCTGCGGCTCATCTCCCATTACCGGGAGCACGAGCCGATTAACGGGTTGCTGATCGCTGTCCCCGCTGACGAACTTGCGCTCCAATCAGAGGAGCAACTCCGCGCGGAGGCAAGCCGCTTACGTGAACGCATGGAAGAAATCGTGCGAGAACTCGGCGTCGACTTTCCCGTGTATCTTTTAATCACAAAGTGTGATAGTATTGAAGGGTTTCAGGAATTTTTTAGCCAACTGCCGCCGCGTATGTTGACGGAAGCCTTTGGGTTTGTTGATGATCCCGCGCTCGCCGCTCACCCCGATCCTCAGCTTCTGCGCGGGGAAAGCGCCCTGCAGCGGCTCAGCGACGGCCTTCAAGTCACCTGTTCCCGGCTTCATCGCTTTCGCTTGACGTTGCTCGACAGCAGACAATCGGTCAAACTTCGGCAAGCGACTTTCTGTTTCCCTGAAGAATTCGTCGCCTTAAGCCGGGCACTGCTCACATTCGCCACGCCACTGTTTAACGTCGATACTCGCTATCACACGCCTTTGTTTCGGGGAATCTTTTTCACCAGCGCCCAGCAGCGAGGCGCGCTGGTTTCCTCGTTGCGCAAACAACTCAACCTGTCTGACCCTCCGTCTCTCAAAGAAGAGAGCCACGCTCATTACTTCCTTCACGATTTGTTTCAATCCATGCTGCCGCGCGATCGAGGACTCGTCGCCACGACGGAACGAGAGCACAGAAGGAGAAGTTTGTCCCGGGTCCTTCGCCTCGGGAGTCGAGGAGGAGCCGCGCTGTTGCTTTCTTTTTACTTCGTAAAAGCATTTTATGCGGACCAACTTCCCGCCCCTGTTGATTCCAGCAAATGCCCAGCCGCGACCGTGGACACTCCTTCTCGCCCGCTGTTCGAAGAGGTTGAACGCTGTCGACAAACAGTGGAAGACCTGGCGAAATATAATCGTCAACGCTCACGGTGGTTCACATTTTTTGGATTCACGCGCACTTTGCAGCGTGAAGAAGAACTCCGTCAACTCTATGCGCAAAATTTCAAGGCGAAAATCCTCGCGCCCTTAAACGCGCGGCTTGAACTTGCTATCAATGCGAGTGACAATCCTGTCCCGCTTGTCCTTCTTCTCGCACAGCGCATCCAGCTGACAAACCGCTGTCTGTCAGCGCCACGCTGTCTATCACAGGCCTCTGGCGAGGCGGAACTAGACTACCCGCTCATGCTTGACCCCTATGGGAGCGCTAACGCATCGCCTCAAGCGACCGCGCAGCTGAAAGCCATGTATCGCGCCTATCTGCGCGCGCGCGTGTACTTAGAGCAAGACCGCAACGAGGACAGGCAGCGTCTGCAAAGATTTTCCAATAAAGAATTCACCTTTGATCGGTTGCGTGACCTGATTAACAAACGTTCTCCACCAATCACTCATGATCAATACTGGGAACTTCCCCCACCCTTGCCCGTCTTAGCCACTCCCCACATCGATTACGCCTGCTCGAAAAAAGGTTGGGAAAACGACCTCATTGCGCCTTTACAACCGATCCAGGACGCCGTGCCCGATATTCATGAGCGGTTTGGCGCTTTCCAACAAGAACATATCAAGGCGTGTCTGGAGCAATGGCGGCGCTTTTTGGCTGAATTTCCTCAAGGCGCTGAGAGATGGAGGGGAACTGAAAAGCGGCAAACTCTTGCCTTACGCTTGCTCACGACCCAATCGCCTTACCAACGCGTCCTGGCTGACGCCTGGGAAAACCTGTCTCCATGGCTGGATGGAAGAGACAACTTGATGGCGTCTCTGTGGACGCAGCAACTGCAAGCGTATGCAAGTTCTGAGCAGCGGCAGTCTTATCTTGATCTGCTCGCGCAGGTTGCCGCCCGACTCAAGAATGAGCCCTTCGCCGAAGCCGCCTTCAAGCTCGCACGCGACGCCTTTACCGAGTCCGAGGACGCCTCAGCGAAAGAACCAGTCCATCCTTTGATCCGCGCCTGGATGCTCGCCTCACGCCTTGCCCAAGCCAGCAGCGGCGGCGCGTCTTCTCCGCCGACCACAAACCTTTTTCAACTCTTTTTACAAGAACCTCTCCGCTACGTGTGGAGAGTGCTTTTGGAGGCGGCGTCAGTACAACTGCAGAACGATTGGACACTCAAAGTGACGAGGTCAGTTGACGGCTTGCCAATGATCGAGCGCCTCATCACGCTATACGGACCTGAAGGAAAGGTAGAAAACTATAAAAATCAAGTTCTTGAACCTTTTCTCAAAGGGACGAGCCCATTAGACGAGAAATTTATCTTCCCCGCCGAGATTACCAAGGCGTTAGACGCCCAGGAGCAATTTAGTCCTCTCTTGAAGGGAACCGTGTATCCGCTAGAGGTCAGAGCAGGGCGTCGTTCAACCCTTGTAGGTGATTCAGTATTTTTTGAAGATCAGACGATTTTTTCGGTCTCTTGTGCGGGCAAGGTAGACTGGATTACGAACAAGCCGCACAGTGAGAATGAGAGGGCAGCCACAATTCAGTGGTCGTACCGAGGCTGCACGAGCGCTACTATCAATGTCGCTTTCTCCTCAGCCGAATCAGAACGGCGAGGCGAGCGAGAGCGCGCCTCCGCAGAACGAGCCTTCGCCCCAGCTCCAAAACGGTTGCAGTTAATCAAACGGTATCTTGGAGCAGAGGGCTTTTTACAATTTTTGCAGGACTTCCACAGCGGGTCTCATCAATTTCAGATCAGCGAATTTGATCCTACTCCCGATGCGCTGGTGATGGTGCAAAGCGGAGTTGAGTTGGTGACCGTCAACTGTACAATCCAGCTCCCTCCCGCGCTCGATAAACTCCTCGCCGCCGTACAAGCGGCGCCGGCCCTCAGCGAAGTCTCGCCAGCAGCTCCCGCGAGTAGGACCAGACACTAGTACTCTGTCCACCTGGAGTTGAGGGACTGTCATGCTGAGCCGGAAGGCCGTGAAGGCGAGGCAGCTCGCAACGCCACGGCCAGCACGAGCTTCTTCGTCGCTGCGCTCCTCAGCAGGACACTGACCAAAACTACCTGGACGGACTACTAGCCCGAGAGATGCTTTTCAGGGTCGATCGGGCTTGCTCGAGAAAGCAAAGGCCAGCTCGGATGTTTGCCTGCGCCTCTTTTTTGCCTTCTTGTGAGAAGCCAGACTCCCTTGCCTTTTCCTGGCGCGCCATTGCTCACCCTTGGTTCTCTTCTGTTTACGTTATTAGATAGCGCTTCTCTCCCCCTCTTGCATATGTTAACTGCTCGTTTACCTATATGCTTAGGATGAATGCCTCGAATTTCACAATTGTTTCTGCCTAGGAGTAACTCTATGTGCTGGTTTGTTCGTGTTCGGAAGGCGCTCGCGCCGCTAGTTATTTTCTCCTTTCTTTACGGCTGCTCGCAACCGCTCAGCACGCGGGAGAAAAGCACCCTTGTCGGCGGCGGCCTTGGCGCGGCCACCGGAGCTATCATTGGCTCAGCGGTTGGCAGTCCCGGCGCGGGAGCCGCTATTGGCGGCGCTCTTGGCGCGGGAACAGGGGCGTTGATCGGAGACCAATTCCAAAAAATAGAAAACCGCCAGGAGGCGCAGCAGCGGCAAATCAACGCTCAGCGCCGCGAACTCCGACGGCAACGGAGAGAGATCTCCCGCCTCAAACGGAAAGGAAAGAAAAAACCCGATTATACCCAGGAATAGCCAAGTGTCGCCTGACAGAGCGCTCTTGAGTCGCGTGTGGCGTATGCGTTACAGTTGTCAATTATGAAAACGCTGTTCAGCATTTTTGGCTTACTCTCCCTCGTCTCTGCCTCTGCGGTTGCTCAACCCCTTGCTGGAACTCAGCCGCACATTCCGCTTGGCGCCTCCTGGGGTATGACCCTGGAGCAGGTCCAGCAGCTGCCTGCCTTAGAGCGTACGAAAGACGGGGCGTTGAGTCACGCGTACACGATCCACAGCGTGAGTCAGACTGAACTAGTCGCCCGCTGGCAGGGTCGCACCGTCTCATTATTCGTCACCAAGGACCTCGGACTCTACGCCATCAATATCGAGATGACGCCGCAAACCATTCAACACACGCCGGACGCAGCCGACCCGGAAGCGCTCGACCTCGAACAGTGCGCGCCGATCCGCCTCGCTATCATGCGCAAATATGGCTCTCCCAGCGGTCTTGCCATCACCTGGGACGCGCAGGAACACTCTCCCCTTCCTGCGTCGCCACACCGCTCCGCCGCTACAGAAGAAGAAGAGGCGTCGCGTTGGCCCTATGCCCGGAATTGGCTGCTGTGGGAAGGCCCAGAGACTCGGCTTGCGCTGGGAGAACAGTCCGTGTGGTACGTCAGTCGCCTCGGTCTTGCGCAGCGCGAGCGCAACAAACGAGAACGGGAACGAGAACGAGACCTCTCTTTCAGTCGAGAATTGGAGCGGCGTGCGAAACGCCAACAGCAAATTGACGCAGCTCGTGAAGCCGTGCCGTCTCGCGCCCAATCCGTCGCGGCGTTGTTCTAGCGTCACTTGCGATTTTCCACCACCGGACGGGCGTCAGGACGGACTTTTCGTTCCTTGAACAGCCATTTCCCATTAACCTTTTCGATTTGATCCTCATAACGGCCCGAGATGACGAGTTCGGTTTTCCCCTCGGTCGCGTGCGTCATCAGAAGATAGCACTCGCTCGTTGCGCGATTCCCCTCAACTTGCAGCAGCACGTTCATCACGCAGTGACGAGGTTGAGCTGCGCCAGTCCAGGCGCGGTATTTCTCGGTAAACTGCTTCAACGCGGTCTTTCCCTGCCACCGCCCCAGAATTGGGCTATCAAAAACCCCATCGTCAGTGAAGCAATTCACCCAGTCGTCGTAACGGCCTGCGTCAATATACAAACAATACCGCGTAATGAGATCTCGAATCTCTTCTTTCTCTTCCAGCATGGTCGTCATTCAGCATCCTCCTCTTCTGCTGCTGCTTTTTCTTCTGCCAAGGAGAAAGGCACTTGTACAGCGGCTCCATCCCGTCGCACTTGTAACGTCACCGTACGGCCACGTTCTGCTTCCAATTTGTGGCGCAGGTCCGCTGTATTATGGACTACTTCTCCCTTGAGCGCGACGATCACATTACCCCGTTGCAGGCGCGCCGCGCCGCTCTGGGCTTCCACCTCCGTCACAAACACTCCCTGGGCGTCAGGAAGCGCAAAATGAGCCGCTAACGCCTCAGTAAGATCCTGTACCGTCATGCCAAACAGTTTCGTTGCAAGCTGCGGCTCCGCAGCGCTTTTCGCTGTTTCGCGCCCGCCTCCTTCAGCGGGCAAAGCGGATTCAAAAAGATTTTTTTCGATAAAGATAGGCCGGTGAAAACGTAACGCGAGCGCAATGGCGTCGCTCGGACGGCTATCGATCTCCAACGTCTTTCCTTTGTTGATTAAATGAATGCGCGCGTAATATGTACTCCCTTTCAGTTCCGTCACGAGCACTCTATCGAATTCTATGCCCGCCTGCTCGAGAATATTTTTGAGCAAATCATGCGTGAGCGGCCGTGGTGGAGCCGCGCCTTGCAGTTGCAAAGCAATTGCTTGCGCCTCAGCCATGCCAATCCAGATGGGCATGGCCTTTTTCTTCTCTTTATCCTGCAGAATCACTACCGGCGAATTGGACAGATGATCAAAGCCTACCTGCCGGACCTCTACTTCCACCGGCTCCTGTGTGTTCGTTTTAGAGTGACAAGCCGCCATGAGGAACACGCCTAATAACCCAACCCGCGCCGCTGCGCCTCCCACAGAGGGAAGAAGCTGACGGGCAACACCCAATAGTATGCGCATAGCAAAATCTCCTCTTTACTGTCGGAACAACCCCAACCTCTTTCCTCTCGAGCCTTTTTGTTAGTATAATTTGGAACTATGGAGAAGACCATGACAGAGAATCGGCTACAGTCTTTTTTCTTAGAGTGCGCACGGAAAAGTTTCTGGGACCTCGGTCTGCGCGACAACGCTGTCATCGAGTATGTGTCACATATGCTTGCTGCGTTTGCCCATGCCGACCATCTCTACCGGCTCCATGCGGCCGACGGTCGCCGACTCGACAGCCTGGTCGAGATTCTCAGCGCCCAACTTGATGCCGCCACCCCTCGACCGCCTCACGTCCAGAGAGAACGGGAACTCCGCAGATACGTCGGCGACTACGCGCTGTTCATGAGCGGACTTTTTCGTTCATCCATCGAAAAAATTGGTGTGCTCGACTATTATTTCCAAGAGGGACGCCGCTCCTACTGGAAGGTGTCGGAGCTGGACCTGGCGCTCTACCAGACCGGGTTCTTGCTGTTTCAAGAGTTGTCGAAAAATTTTGAGTATTACTCTGGAGCGCTTGATTATATGCGTAAAGCCTGTTTCGCGACAGCTCCGGAAGAGAACCCGTTCGGCCAATTCCTCCGTCAGGTTGAAGGTTGGATGAAAATCGGCATCTCGCGCAATTAGGAGATGTGGTAGAGTCCCTTCACTGGACCGTTGCAGCTGAGGACGAGGGGCTACGGCTCGACGCGTTCCTCGCTCGTCGCCTGACAACCTTCTCCAGGCGCGAACGTGCAGCGCTCATCGCTGCGCAACAAGTCCAGGTCAACGGACGCCCCGCCGCAAAGGGAACCTCTCTCCATATCCATGACCGGGTGACGGCGCAGATTACAGCCGAACCGACTCCTTCGCCGTCTCTACCTATCGATATTCTTTACGCGGATGCGAGTCTTATTATCGTCAACAAGCCAGCGGGCATTCCCAGTGTCGCGCTTCGCCACACGGATACGCAGACGGTAGCGAATTTTCTCATCGCGCATTTTCCTGACACAACTCTCGCGGGTCCTCGGCGCTTGGAAGCCGGACTTGTGCACCGTCTCGACACAGGGACGTCAGGCGTACTGATTGCCGCCAGGACTCCGGCAGCCTACGCGGCCGTACGCGAACAATTTCGTCAACGTTTGGTGGGAAAAGACTATCTCGCTCTCGTGGAGGGTCAGCTGCCCACTCCAGGCTGCATCGCTTTGCCCTTAGCGCCGACAGAGCGCCATGGTCGCCGCATGCGGGTGGTCGCTCCGGGCCAGGGACAGGAAGCACTCACTGCGTACACGCCGGTTGAACGCTTTTCGCAGCATACGCTGATCCATCTCTCAATTAAAACCGGGGTCCGGCACCAAATCCGTGCGCACCTTGCCGCACTCGGTTATCCAATTGTGGGAGACCATCTGTATGGAGCCGCCGCCTTCGCCCCCCGTCTCTGCCTCCATGCAGCGGCGCTCACAGTACGCCATCCAGCCACAGGTGAGGTCATTCGTCATACGAGCGACATGCCAAAAGACTTCTCAACCATCCTCGCACAGCTGAGAAATCCCGCGGCACGGAGAAGGGCCCACAAGCAGACAGAAGCTCAGGCGGGTTCTCGGCGTCCTGCGTAGAGAAGAGGCGTCAGGCCGCGGTTTTCCCTTTCTCCTTGGCGCAGGCGTCGCAGAGATTATTGCTGTTGGTCGGATCCTCTACGAGTCCTTCATCAAGATTATGACAAATCTTTTTGCATGCGGCGCAAATGAAATAAATGCCTTCAATAGTCTTATTGATGCGCTCTCGGTTGAGCACGCGCCCTTTAAGTTTTTCGATGCGGATGCCGAGGAGCTCCTCGTAGCGTTTCTTGATTTTACGCCGTCCCGCCTCGTCTTTTGGTAACTCTTCTTCGTCTCCCCCCTCCTCAGGACGGTCCTCGTCATCGAAGAGGTTCACATTCTTTTTGACCTTTTCTTTCTTACTCGTCCGCGGCATGGAAACCCTCCAACTAACGCGTCGGAACCAAATGGTCAGAGTTTTTCTCGCAGACCCAGAAAAACCCTTTCCGGCCGAAGCCGGCAAATTGCATCACTCTCATTTCCGTCGCGCCCCCACACGTCGGGCACACCCGTTTCATACGTAGAGCGTCGGACTTTTGAGCCGTCTTCGCTTTTTCCGCCACAGAAATTCCTCCATGATGAGTGAGAAAAGAATACCGGCGGGCCGCCGGCCGCATTTTAGAGTATGGGATAGCGAACAGCCTTGTCAAGGGTTCTTGTCGCTCTGGGAGCTGCGTGGTAGGTTTCACAAAGTGCAAGTCAAACTGTTGCCGCAAAATAAGATTATTACTTTTCAGGATAGTATGCGTGTGCTCGCTTTATTGCGCAAACTTGCGCTAACGCCAGAAACAGTCCTGGTGATCCGCGGGAACCATTTGCTCACCGAAGACGAACTCATTCAGGCGGATGATGAAATCGAAATTCGTTCTGTCATCTCGGGAGGAGTATGAAGTGTACCCGCTGCCGTGCGCCCGCTGAGATCAACTTACGCTCACACCACTCGGCGTTTTGCCGTCCCTGCTTTATCCTCTTTTTTCAACGACAGGTTGAACGCACGATCAAACGCGACCGGATGTTTACGCCGGAAGAACACATCTTGGTCGCTGTCTCCGGCGGGAAAGATAGTCTGGCGCTGTGGGATGTATTGATCAGCCACGGGTATCACACAGCGGGACTCTATCTTGATCTTGGCATTGGCGATTACTCTGCGCATTCCCGCGAGAAGGTCGAACGCTTTGCCGCACACCATAACGTTTCCTTGCACGTTGTCCCTCTGGCGCAGGAGGCAGTCTCAGTGCCGGTCGCTACGCTGTTCACCAATCGGGTTCCCTGTGCGGCGTGTGGCGCGATGAAGCGTCACTTTTTTGACCGATACGCGCTTGAAGGCGGCTTTCAAGTGTTGGCGACCGGACACAACCTGGACGACGAAG
>DATLYA010000066.1:0-2100 GCA_035575235.1 Candidatus Methylomirabilota bacterium | reverse complement strand
GGGCGATGCCCGCTATGGGTGGCTCAATCGCCTGGTGGCGGTGGGCGAAGGCCGCTTGGTGCCGAGCGCGGCCGAGTATCAAGTGTTCGAGCTGGTGCACTGGTAAGAAGGCAGGAGGAACGCCGCAAAATCACCGCTTACCTGTACGCTGTCTCCTCTCCGTCGTGTCAGGCTGAGCGCCGCGAAGCCTCTGCCTTCGAGACCCTTCGCTCCGCTCAGGGTGACACCCCAGGGCGCCAATCGTGTGGTTCGATTCAGGTGGCTTTTTTGAAAAGAAGGAGCGCAGTGTCGGCTCCTTGATCTGAATATGGCAGAGCCCTTTGAAGTAATGAGGTTGCTACTATGTGTCTCGCTTCGGAGGAGGTGGAGCGCTTGTCGTTACATCCGCGTCGCGTAAAACGGGCGCATTTGGACGATAGGGCACGAGAGCTGACGTCGCCTCGGCCCATTGCGGCAGCGCAAAGTCAAAGCCATAACGCTGCTGGACGGCAACGGCGCGAGCCCGAAGGGTCTCTCCAGAGAGTTGTTCTACATCAGAGCCAATCACCACCACGTTTCCAGAAAACAGTGGGACTACCGCGGTATAGTGAAACACGGCGGCAAACGTTTTTCGCTCCGCGTCATAAAGTGGCGTGCCAGACTGTAAGTTCGTCGCCACCACTCCTCCTGGCGCAAGCACGCTGCGGCACTCGTGATAAAACTCGCGCGTGCTGAGATGAAAGGGAACGCCTCCGGCCCGGTACGCGTCAAGGAGAATCACGTCGAAAGGCGCTTCTGTAGGAAATCCTTTTACATACGCCCGTCCATCTTTGAGGATTAAGTGCTGCCGTTCATCGGTGGCAAAACCAAAGAAGCGTTGCGCAACTTCGGCAACGAGCGGATCTAATTCCACCGTGTAGAGAGATGTGTTTTCCATATAGTGGTGCAGCACCATCTGGAGCCGTCCACCGCCTAAGCCGATCAGGAGAATGCGCTGAGGCGCGGGCCGCCACGCCAAAACAAGTAGCATAGCTTGAGTGTATTCGGACAGAAGCGCGAGCGGATGCGTTAAATCCAGGCGTGATTCAATCTCTTCAATGCGACGATGTGTGTGGCGGTAGCAGAGTAAAAGCTGATCAAACGTCCGACGGACAATGATGTAGTTATACTGCGATTGCTGCTCGAAGAGCACGCCTGGGCGCGACCGTTGCACGGCCGCCAAGCGTGTGTGAATTGCAGCCAGATTCTGTTCTTGCCAGGGCGACATGGTAAGGGGTGAGAGGTGAGGGAGAAGGAGTGAGGAAAAGAGGAGTTTCCAACCCTCAAGCTCTCATTCCTGTCTTTACCTCACCTGTGTCGCAATTGCCAGCTTGTTCAGCCCTTCTGTGCGAGCAAGGTCCATCACTTCCACAACCCGACCATGCGGCACTTCTTTATCCGCCCGGACAATCACCGTAATCTCCGCGCCAGTCGCTTTTTCCCTCTGAAGCTGCGTCTTGAGCTGTTCAAGCGTGACGGGCTCCTTTTCAAAAAATAGGCCGCCTTCTTTCGTCAGGCTGACAGTAATTCCTCTCTTCTCAGGCTGCGGAGCAGCAGAGGCGGCTTTGGGCAAGTTTACGTCAACCTGTCCTTCATTGATTTTGTTGAAGGTCGCAAGAAAACTAAAAGTGATGAAGAAGAAGATGAACATGTTCATGATGATATCCGTGATCGCCACGGATTCCATGCTGAACAGGATCTTATTGTGACGTTTAAAGCGCATGGCGCGTAGGCTCCTTGAGCGGCGTTGTTTCACTCAACAGATCCACAAACTCTTCTGCCCGCTCTTCCGTGAGACGAGTCAGCGATCCGATGCGCGTGACCAGGTGATTATGAATCAGATAGTAAGGAATAGCGATGATAAGACCAGCAGCAGTCGTGATCATCGCCTGATAAATGCCGCCCGCCAGGACGTTAATGGTAATTTTATCGCCCAGGGATTCCCACTGCATGAAAGCTTGAATCAACCCGACAATGGTCCCTAAGAAGCCGAGCATGGGCTCTACGCCAATAATCGTCGCCAATGCCCCCATGTATGACTCTAACCCAGCCACTACCTCGCCTCCAAGACGCTCGAGCCGA
>DATLYA010000065.1:0-6137 GCA_035575235.1 Candidatus Methylomirabilota bacterium | reverse complement strand
TAAGGTCGGGCAAGCCGCTCCAGACTTTACCGTTGTCGATAACAATCTCCAGCCCGTCCGCTTGAGCGACGCCAAGGGGAAAGTTGTGATCGTGAGCGCGGTGCCTTCGGTAGACACGCCGGTGTGCGATACGGAAACGCGACGGTTCAACCAGGAAGCCGCTGCACTTGGCGGTGACATTGAAGTCTGGACTATCAGCATGGATTTGCCGTTCGCGCAAAAGCGCTGGTGTGGCGCCGCTGGAGTTGATCGTGTCAAGACCTTGTCCGATTTTCGCGAGCGGACGTTTAGCCAAAACTATGGCGTGCTGATTAAAGACGGCCCACTGGCCGGCGTGACCGCCCGCGCGGTGTTCGTGGTCGGGAAAGACGGAAAAGTCAAACACGTTGAGTATGTCAAAGAAATCGCCACGGAGCCGCAATACGACGCCATCCTGGCGGCAGCCAAAGCCGCCGCCAGCGCGTGATCCGTCCGGCGATCCAGGTTGGACCCCGTCCGTGGCCTCCTCTTCGCTTACGCAGAGGAGGCCTGCCAGGGTGTTGCCTTTAACTGGCGAAGAGCCGGACGTGAAGATATGCGTGCTGCATGGCGCGAATATCCGCCAGCGGCGCGAATCCGCCTATCTCTTCTAAGTCTCGCGTCAACACATCATCCACTAACGAGGAAAAGAGCGGGCGCAGCTCTGTTAAGAGACGCTGCGTTTCCCGGTGCCCCAGACAACCCAGGCGCACGGCGGCGGACAGAAAACTCACGGAAAAGGCGTAGAGCTGGAGCAGGCCGCCAACGCGCGCGGGGATGCGCCACAGCGCGCACAGCATCCCTGTACAAACAGCGGCATTCCCTGCGCTACGCCCCTCGCGGACGGCCTGGCTAAACTGTTGGAAAAAAGAATCGTGGACTGCAGAACGCAAGGTGTCCAAGATCGCCCGTCCGGACCGGCTTGAGCTCTGGCGCGCTTCCTGCGGGCAGAGTGCGACGGTGAGAAGGTGGTCAACTTCGTAGAGGCGGTCGATATTCCCGACCTCGGTCGCCCGATGCGCCTGTGCAGAGGCGACCAGATCACATGTCGCGACTTTCCCTCGCAAATAATCTACTAACAAAGAGTGAATATCGGCGCCTGAACGCAGTCCAAGAGTAATGAACGTTTCAAGGCCGTGGGAGAACGTCACCATGCCTGAGGGGAAAAAAGAATCCGCCAGCTGCAAGGCCGCTATGAGTGATGCGTCGTCCATGCGCCGCCGCTTCCCGCCTCCTTTGGCCAGGAGCGTTGTTCATAATGGATCGAGAAATGGTCCGTAAGATGGTGAGTCTTGAGCACGGTTTCCATCACGGCGCGGTCAACTGTGACCGGCGTGAGGATCTGCTCTCCTGTTACCACAACCGGCCAGTGTTGATTGCCCAGCACGTGCCCGAGCCGCACCAACCAGGAGAAACGCGCCGGGTCCTCTCGGGAATCGAGCGGCGTCAACACCATCACTTCCTGTGGCGCGACGTGGAGCAGCACGCCGCCGCGTTCGTTCTCTACGGCGAAGACATCTCCATCGGCCAGTGTCAGACCGCGCGGCAGAATGAGGCCAACCTCGCGGCCTCGTTGTGTGCGTAATCGCAAACGACTCTTGCCTGTTTGACGCTCTTCGATGGTCGCTTCATCAAGACAGTCCTCAGCCCGCCAGCGGGCCGCCTGTGCGGCGATATCCGGCTGGAGGTGGACGTTGCCTACTCGGTGCGAGAGATGCTGCATGAGGTCTCCTTTCGTTCACTTGGGATATAGCGATGCGGGCGCGCCGAGGAATCGTGTACGGAGCACATCCCATGCGCCATGCAAGACCCGGCGTACGGCTTGCGCCTCCCGCCCCACAGCCTTGAGATACACGCCCTGCTCTTTGTGCAGCGCGGTCACGCCGCAGAGCACGGCGGTCTCAGACGCAACGCGCTCGTAGACGGCCCGCACCCAGTCTTGCGGAACCGCCGGGCCAACAAAGGCCGCCACGCCCCAGGCGCGGTAGGGCCCAAGCACGCCAGGTCCCGTGAGGGCGTGTTTTCGCGGAAAGACTATAGTGCGATCGTACAAAAGAACGCCCGTTGCGCGAGACCGCACGCGGACAGTAGACGTCAGGGCGTCAAAGGTCGTCGCCTCCTCCGCCTGGCGGAAGAAAAATATCTCGGACAGAAAACAGGCGGCGCCCTCATCTAAGGCGACGTCCAGCTCCTGAGCAAAGCGCGCGCCGGGGAACAAAATCACTGGTTCCGGACAATATTCTGCATAGGCGTCGGCGCTCAGCGAGAGGGTGAGTTGTTGCACGGCGCAGTTGGACGTCATGCTGTGAATTTTTTCCGCCGCCTGCGTAGTCAGATGCACCTGGGCGCGTGAGGAGAGGGCGCAGTGCATACGCGCGCGGTCTCCCTGGATCAGACCGCCGGCTGGCGTCTGAAGATACGCTACCGCCATGCCCGGCAAAGCGGCGTCCAGACGCCAGGGCGAGGTCAGATGGAACGGGTGGGAGACGAACGACTGGAGCAGATGGGTTTTCCCCTGCCTGACGCCGAACGACAGTGCACACACGCCGGCCTTGCCAACCGAGCCGGCCGGTCGCTGCGCCAGGGGTTCGCGAAGATAGCCAAGAAATTCGCGGGGCAGCGGAAAGCGTGGGCGCAACGGCTCACGCGCCCACTGCGCTGCGCGTTGGGCGAAGCTCACGCTCGGCGCCCCGCTCTGTTCTTGCCAACGAACGCGCGGTCCGAGCGATGTGAGGGCGAAGCTTTCCTGGTCGCTGTCCACAGATCGCCTTTGAGCGCTCGCTTAAACCAGCAGCAGCTCCCGCTCAATCCAGTCGCCGACCTCGGCGACGCCTTCGCCGGTTTTACAATTCGTGAGGAGAAACGGACGCTCGCCGCGCACCCGCCTGGCGTCGCGGACCATCACTTCAATGCTGGCGCCGACGTACGGCGCGAGATCGACTTTGTTAATGACTAAAAGATCCGAGCGGGTGACGCCCGGACCTTGTTTTCGCGGAATATCATCGCCACCTGCCACATCGATAACGAAAATAAACGCATCAGCAAGTTCCGGCGAATAAGTGGACGCCAGATTATCTCCTCCACTTTCCAGCAGGATTAAGTCAAGATCGGGACAGCGCTCTTCCAGGATCCGCACGGCTTCCAGATTCATCGTTGGATCTTCCCGGATAACAGTATGTGGGCATGCGCCGGTCTCAACGCCAAGGATACGCTCCGGCGGTAAAAACCCTCGACCTCGCAGTCGCTCTGCATCCTCTTGCGTCAAAATGTCATTCGTCACGACGGCAAGCCGTTTGCCGCGTTGCTGCAGATGCGGCACAAGTTGTTCGATGAGCGCCGTCTTTCCTGAACCAACCGGTCCGCCGACGCCCAGACGTGGAATACTGCTGCGTGACATTACCCTTCCTCCACAGAGTTGCGTTTACTGACAAACCCGCGACTGGTCGCGCGCTGGATAGCTTGGCTGCGCACCCGCTGATCTGTCAGAACCCCTTCAGTCAGACCGTTTAAGCCAAGGACGCGCTGTTGTCCGCCAAAAGCCGTAAGCGAGACCTCTTTTTCTTCCCCCGGCTCAAACCGCACTGCCGTACCCGCCGGGATATCAAGACGAAAGCCCAGAGCGGCGGCGCGATCAAACTGGAGCGCGCGGTTTGCTTCGAAAAAATGATAGTGAGAGCCGACCTGGACGGGGCGGTCGCCGGTATTGATCACACGAATGGTGACCGTCGGACGCCCTGCGTTCAAGGTGAGAAAACCTGCCGCTGGAATGATCGCGCCGGGAGCTCTGCCCGTCTCGTTTTCATCTGTCGCCACAACCGCGTTCCTTCCTCTGCTCTGACCTGGTCGCCCTGAGCTTGCAGCAAAAGGTTTGCCGTTCAGTAAGGGAGCAGGCCGTTTTCTTTGCTCAGATTTCCAGCCGACCAGAGGAAAACTTGAATAAAGCTTGAGCAAAAAAACAACAGTGTGAACTTTTTTTCAGCAATCTTTTTCTGCTGGAGCGTAACTCGCGCCGGCGTGCAATGGGCGCGAAAAACTCGTTCAGCAAGCCGGTTTCTTTCCACACTGCTGGTGAGACGCTGAGGGCTGGCCTGTTCTTTGCTCACCGAGTGCGCGCCACAGGGGGGATAAATTTTTTTACGGGCGAGGAGGAAGGCATGAAGAGGAACGGGAAAGCAACCCTGACGGCGGGTGTGATGCTTGCAGCCTTGGCCACCGGACGCAACGCGGCGGCCGACAGCGAGATCGAACGGCTTCGCCAGCAGCTGGCCGAGCAACGGCAGTACATGGAGCAGATGGAAAAACGCCTGCTGGACCTGGAAGGAAAGGAGAAAGAGCGGGCGACAAAAGGCGTTGAGGCGGGCTACACCAGGCCGGAGGGCGCCATCCGTCGCGGGTTAACGGAAAAGGATATTTATGATGGCGGGTTTTACGTGCGTACGGAGGACGGCAGTTTTTCCCTCAAAGTGAACGGCTTTGCACAGGTGCGCTATACGTTCTTTGACCCGGAGCATGGAAAGAGTAATCACAACTTTGACGTGGCGCTGGCCCGTCTGGCGTTTTCGGGTACGGTCTTCGACCCGCGCATCTCCTACTTCTTGCAATACGAAACCAGTACTTTTGGCGACAACAATCGTACGAACATGCTGGATTGGTGGATGAAATATAGTTTTTCCCCAGACCTCGCGATTCAAGCCGGACGTTTCATTCTGCCGTACAGCCGGCAGTTTTACACGCATCCCGGCAATCTGTTGTTTTCCGATCTCTCGTCGGCAGACTATGCGTTCAACCTCCAACGCGCCGTGGGCGCTCATTTCGGCGGGAAATTCAACCGCCTTGCCTACGACATGACCGTCACTAACAGTATCCGCGCATTGGACGCCGGCGGCCAGCAGAACGTTGGCGACGAGCTGGCGGTCCTGGGTCGCCTGGAGTTCGACGTTTTGGAGCCGTACGGCTATCTGGAATCTTCGCCGCGATTGTCCAGCACGCCGCAAATGTCAATCGGCGTAGCGGCGGCGTTTAACCCCGTTGATGAGGCGTCAGGGTTTCAAAATGTGCTGCCTGGCGACCGCACGACGAACGTGACGCTGGACGGCGGATTCCGATGGAACCGACTCACAATCCAGGCGGCTGGTTACTACCGGCATAACAATGTCAAAGCGGCCGGTCGACCCGACAATGATGATTTTGGTTACTACGGGCAGATTGGATATTACCTCGCGCCCGAACGTTGGGAGCTGGCCGCACGCGTCTCCGGCGTTGAATTTGACCATCCCAATAACCCTGTCGTGTCAGGCGACGGCAGGGAGTACACCGTCGGCCTCAACTATTATCTCTATGGCCACAATGTCAAGCTGCAAATGGACTACAGCTTCCTGGATAGCCATCGTTTCGTTGGCTCGAACGAGTCCGATCACCGCCTGCGAGTGCAGACGCAGTTTCTCTTCTAGCAGGGGGCGGCGCGGCGTATGCACGGTGTTGGGCAAGAAAGGGAGAAGGGAGGAGTATTGAGCATGGGTAGTGCAGTTGTGTCAATCGGACAAACGTGGACAACGCGTCTCTGGGTCGCAGCGCTTGGCGTTCTGCTCGGCGTGGCCGCCACTCCGACGCGCCTGGCGACGGCGGCCGACGCCTCGCCTATCAAGGTGGGGATTCTTCATTCGTTAAGCGGCACGATGGCTATCAGCGAGACGTCATTAAAAGATGTGGCGTTGATGACCATCGAAGAAATCAATGAAAAGGGCGGGGTGCTCGGACGGAAGCTCGAGCCCGTCGTGGTGGACCCGGCGTCGAACTGGCCGCTCTTCGCCGAAAAGGCGCGCGAACTGTTGCAAAAAGAAAAAGTGGCGGTGGTGTTCGGCTGCTGGACGTCGGTCTCGCGGAAATCCGTCCTGCCGGTGTTTGAAGAACTCAACGGGTTACTGTTCTATCCCGTCCAGTACGAGGGTGAGGAGTCCTCGTACAACGTTTTCTACACGGGAGCCGCGCCGAATCAGCAAGCCATTCCCGCAGTGGAATATCTGATGAGCGAGCAGGGCGGCGGCGCCAAACGGTTCGTGCTGCTGGGAACGGATTATGTCTATCCGCGCACGACGAACAAAATTCTTCGCTACTTCCTG
>DATLYA010000064.1:0-13746 GCA_035575235.1 Candidatus Methylomirabilota bacterium | reverse complement strand
GCCGCCGCGGCGAGCTCGTCCGCCACCGCCACTACGGTGTGATGCAACTCGCGGCCCTGGAGGTCGCTCTGGCCGCGCAGATCGAGCAGGGGATCTAGGCCCGACACGCCGAGGGCAAACTCGACAAGTCCGTCACGCCAGGGACGACCAAAGGTATCAGTAATGATGACGGCGACAGTGACGTGACGTCGCTCCTTAATCGCCTCACGAATGCGCCGCGCCGAGGCGTCGGGGTCTTGCGGTAGTACGATGACGATATCATCGCCATAACTATTTGACGCATCCACGCCAGAGTTGGCGCAGACCCACCCATGTTTTGTCTCAGTGATGATCACGCCATTCTTCATGCGCACGATGCGGCTGCTTTCTCGCAGTACGACTTCAACCATCCGCGGATCTTTTTCCCACAGTGCGGCGATCTGCTGCGAGAAAGGAGACGGCTCCACGGTTTTAAGATCGATCACGGCGCCTTCGGCTTTAGAGACCACCTTTTGACAGATGACAATGACATCGCCGTTCTGCACGCCAATATCTGCAGCGTCGACGGCGTCAAGAATGAACTGTGACAGGTCATCACCAGGGTTGATGTGGGGAATGCCGGGAATGGGGATGATACTGATCGCGCCCATGTGAGTTCTACCTTCTTTGTCTACAGAGAGGGAGAGAAGCAGGAAAGCGGAGAAAGAGGAATTTCAGCTCTCCGTTTCTCCGTTTCTCCGTTTCTCCGTTTCAGCTTTTTTCCTGTAGTAGTGTTCCACCATGACCCGCGCCAGCGCTACTGACTTGTCAATGTCAGTCATAATCGTATCGGCGATAATCACGTCAAAGCCCTGTTGTTCAAGCCGCTCACGCTGCTGCACGTCTTGTAGATCTATGATAAATGCGTCGAGGAAATCCGCATAGAGCGCGGCAACGCCTGCTGCGGAGACTTCGACGCCTAGTCCCCTCAGCAAACGATCAGCAGGACCTTTGATCGGCTTGCCGGCCACCAAGGGACTCACGCCCGCCACGGGAGCCGTAGTTTCGCGCAACGCTTGACGCACGCCAGGAAGCGCGAGAATGGGACCAATGCTCACAATAGGATTACTCGGCGGGAGGATAATGAAATCCGCCGTGCGAATCGCCTCACACACGCCCGGCGCAGCGGACGCTTTTTCAATGCCGCGCAATTCAACTTTTTTGACTTCTCCCTCTCCCCGTCCTTTGACGAAGTATTCCTGAAAAGAGCGTGCGCCTGCTTCCGTGTAAACAATTGTCTGTACGGGATCGTCGCTCATGGGAAGAAGCGTTGACTGCACGCCCCAGGCGCGAGCGATCGCTGCCGTTGCTTCACTAAGGGTTTTTCCTTGCCGCAACAGCTGCGTGCGAAAGAGATGGGTGGCGAGATCCGCATCGCCAAGCCCAAACCACACGCCCGACGGATAATAGCGGTTCAAGGCCGTCAGACAGCGGAAGGTTTCTTCTGGCAAGCCCCAACCTTTACTCTGATCAACAGCGCCAGCCAGGGTATAGGTGATCGTGTCGAGGTCTGGAGACACGTATAATCCGAAGAATTCGTCATCATCGCCTGTGTTCACGATCGCGGTGAGCCGGGCGGGGTCGATGATCCGCACGAGTCCGCGCAAGAACCGCGCCGCGCCGACGCCTCCGACAAGGGTGGTGACAGTTAGCTCAGGAAAAGACGCCACATCCGCCCTCGGTTGACTGTTGTTTTTTCCCTATCGCGGTGGGCGAAGCAGGGGAGAGATGAAAAGGGAAAAGGAAGAGCTTTGAGATAAAACCCCTCGAACGAAGTTGGAGAGCCTGTCATTGCGAGGAGTTGCGGACGACGAAGCAATCTCAAGAAAAGGCAAAGATTGCTTCGCAGAATTTATCCTGAGCATGGCGAAGGGCTCACAATGACAGGTGGATCATAAGAAGACCAAGCGAATTTCGCCCCATAACCCTAATGAGAAATTGATTGTTTTTCGCGTTCAAAAGGATGCACGTAGCGGAACTGGTCTGAGGCGATGAGCTTGCGGTACGAGCCGAAGCGTTCGTCAGGGTTGTCAATTAAATCAAGCGGGCTCAGCTCTTCATCGTCGCCGGTGTACACTTTCCTGAGTTTGTAAGTTGTGGTCCGCTCGGCGGGCGTGCGTCCGGCGTCACGAATCAAGCGGCGCAGTTCTTTGGGCGGGACGAGCTGGCCGTATTGGGCTCCAGCTGACGTAGAAATGCTCTCGTTGATGAGCGTGCCGCCCAAATCGTTCGCGCCGCAAGCGAGTAAATACTGCGCGAGTTTTGGCCCCTCTTTAACCCACGACGACTGAATATTCCTGAACGTGGGGCCCAGCATAAGACGGGCGACCGCGTGCATCTTGACGACTTCAACGCCGGTCGCGCCCTGACGCACGTTCTTGACCAGTTTGCGTTGGTACATCGGCGCTTCTTGGTAAATGAGCGAGAGGGGGACAAATTCTGTGAACCCGCCGGTTTCCTTCTGGATATCGCGGAGCAGGTTCATATGCTTCACCCAGTGCAGCGGCGTGTCGATGTGGCCGTACATGATGGTCGAAGTTGTGGGAATGTTTAGACTATGCGCGGAGGTGATGACCTCAATCCACTGCCGCACGGAAATGCGGCCTGGCGCGATGATATCGCGAATATCTTGATCAAGAATTTCCGCCGAGGTGCCGGGCAGGGAGCCCAGGCCGGCCTCCTTGAGCTCCTTGAGGTACTGGAGAATCGGTACGCCGGCGCGCAAAGCGCCGTACTGCACTTCCTCCGGCGAAAAGGCGTGAATGTGGAGATCGGGCAGCGCCTTTTTAACGGCGCGGGTCAGGTCGATGTAGAGTCGTCCATCCATCTTGGGAGGCAGGCCTGCCTGCATGCACACTTCCGTGGCGCCCATATCGACCGCTTCCTGCGCCCGGCGCAGGATTTCTTCCACTGGAAGAAAGTACCCTGCTTCCTCGCGATACTCACGGCTGAAGGCGCAGAACGTGCAGTGCTTAATGCACACATTGGTGAAGTTGATGTTGCGATTGACCACATAGGTGACAATGTCGCCTACCTGGCGCCGCCGCATTTCATCGGCCGTCAGGCACAGGGCCTGGAGCTCGAGTCCGTTGGTTTCGCACAGCCGTAATCCTTCACTCCAGGAAATTTCTTCGTCAGTGAGAGCACGGTGCAGGATGGCGCTCACTTGTGGATCAATATGCTCAAGAACAGCAGCAAGCCCAGTGGTTGCCACGGATGAATCTCCTCTTTGAAAGGTAAAACCTGGCGCGTCATTGCGAGAATCTTCTTTGACGTGTTGCGTGTGCGTTGTTACGCCATGACCTGGGCCTGCAGCTCCACGGTGCGCGGCCGCAGCGCAGGCAGCAAGAAACCCGGACGGTCAATGTACTCGGGATAGATCGCCAACCGCTCGCGCAGGAGGAATCCTTCCTCTTGACATGTCCGCGCTAACGCATCGATATGCGGCCACGCAGCTTCAGGATTCACATAGTCTTTCGTGATTGGCGAAATGCCGCCCCAATCATTGATGCCGGCTCGCAACAGGAGTTTATGGTCATTCGGGCTGAGGTTAGGGGGCGCCTGTACGCTCATCTTCCCACCCAGCAGCAGACGTGCAACTGCGATTGTCTTCGCCATGTCGAGACTTTCAGGTTCCGGCGCTGACGCCATGCGAGTGTGCGGTTTCGCCCGGAAGTTTTGCACGATGACTTCTTGAATGTGCCCATAGGTCTGATGGAGGTCGCGGATCGCAATCAAACTATCGACGCGCTCCTCCAGCGTTTCACCAATGCCAATGAGAATACCGGTGGTGAAAGGAATCGCTAATTCTCCTGCTTCACGAATCATGCGCACGCGCACGGCAGGGTCTTTATCGGGCGCCGAAAAATGAGCCATACCGCGCTGGCGCAGCCGTGGACTGATGTTTTCCAGCATCAACCCCAAACTGACGTTTACTTCTTTCAACCACTTCATTTCCTCGTAGGTCATGACGCCGGCATTGGTGTGCGGCAGGATGCCATACGACAATGCGATTTCGCATGCCCGGTACACATAGGCAGTTGTGGTGGCGTGGCCGAGTTCCGCTAGCGTTTTGCGATAGGAGCTGTAGGCGAGTTCAGGCTTGTCGCCTAAGCACATCAACGCTTCCTTGCAGCCTTGCGCGCGTCCGCGCGTGAGCCACGTGTGAATCTCTTCCGGCGTCATCGTCCACGCGTCCGGGTCACGCGGATCTTTGCGAAAGGTGCAGTACGAGCACCGATCGCGGCAGAGGTTGGTGATCGGGAGGAACAGTTTACGAGAATAGGTGACCGTGCGGCCTTTGTGCCGATCGCGTACGGCTCCAGCGACGGTGAACAATGCAGGCGCTTCCTCATCCGCACAGCGGATCAACTGATAGCCTTCTTCCGCTGAGAGGATCCCGTCCGCTAACGCTTTCTCGAGAATCACGGAAATGTGAGACTGCACTCCATCTCCCCCGTGTGTTTAAACCTGCCCGAGTATTAGTGGAGCAGTCCTGCAAAGTCAACCAGGTTCACGCCTGAATATCACTTTTTCGTGATATTGCAGTGCAATTGCAATTTCTAGGAGAGGTCTTTGCCGGGTTCTTCCAAGGGCAGCAAAATAATTTCGATGCGTCGATTTTGCGCTCGTCCCGCTTCCGTAGTGTTGCTGGCAATGGGCGCGGTGTCGGCGCGGCCCACGGCGGTGAAACGGTTTCCCGGCAAGTGCGTTTGCGCGAGGAGGTATTTCACTACTTCCGTAGCTCGGGCGGTTGAGAGCTCCCAGTTCGTAGGAAATCGAAGGCTCAGTGGTGGGCGGATGGGCACGTTATCAGTATGTCCTTCGATGAGAATGCGCTGGTCAGCAATATTGGCCAGGATGCGAGACACCTTGCTGAGAATACGCTGCCCTTCGGGCGTGAGCGCAGCCTGACCGCTCGGAAAGAGCACCCGATCAAGAATTGACACCACCAGGCGTTGTTGCGCTTGATGAAGGGCGATATCCTTTTGTGAAATTTCTCCTTTGAGCGCGGCGACCAATTGATCGTACGCGCCTTTGACGCTTGCCGCCACATGCTCTTTTTCCTGGCGCGCCTTCTCAAGCTCTTCCGCCAACTCCGAGGCTCGTTGCCGCTCGTGAGAAAGTTGGGTGGCCAGTTCGGCTTTTTCCACCGCCAGGGTTTCGAGCTGGCCAGTAAGCGCGACACGCTCATGTTCAAAATTCGTGACCTGCTGACGATGCGCTTCCTCTACTTGCGCGCGTTGCTGTATCGCTGCGGCGAGCGCCTCCTCTACTACTCCGGTGCGTTCCACTGCAGTAGTGTGGAACTCCTGTAGACCCTGCAGGTCTGGAGGCACTGGTGGCGTAGGGGGGGGCGAACCAGCCTCTGGCGTGAGTTCAACCAGGGTCGCTGAGGCGTCAGTGGCAGCGGTTGACCTCGCGGTTGGCGAGGTGCGAGAGGAAAAGCGCCATCCTAAAAGCGCGGCGTGAATGAGCAGAGAAAGAACCAGTACACTGGCGAACACCGCGCGAGAGGAAGAGGCAGGCGCCAGTGAAGAGGACGTGAGCCGCCGCGCGTGGACCGGTGTGCTCCGTACTTCTAGCTCATCACCGAATTGCCATCCCTCGTCACGGAGGGAGGAAGAACTTGATCGGCGGCTGTTCCGTGTCGGCATAGGCGTCATCTAGGATGATCTAGGGAAAAGCAGGCTGCTTGCGTTGACGACGTAGTCTCAGCAACGCTAACATCGTGCAAGCCATCCCCGCGCTCATCATGAGCCGACCGCTGCTGAGCACCACATGATAATAATCCAATTTTGCGCGGGCAATTTCCCACCGTTCCCACGTCTCACTGGGAAAAGATTTGCCTTCCTCACGCAGTAAGAATGGTTGTTTTTGCGGAATTTCCGGCGTCAGTTCCGTCACTACGTCTTGATAGTGAGACACTTTGGAAACCGCAGCCAGATAATTACCAACCCCAAGTATAAGCAGGGAGACTCCGATAACGAAGAGTCTGCTTTTGTAGAAGAACCGGATGGGAATCATGGTAGAATATCACTTCAGCCGTACCATCGTCGAGGACCATGGTCAAGGCGCGATTGCGGGAGAGCGCAATGGTGTTTATACCGGACAAAAGGCTTGGGAAATGGTAATTTATTGGACACATCTTGGTCTCTGTGCCTATCCGCACGCACTTCAGGTGCAATATGCTTTACATAGGCATTGCGTACGCACAGGCCAGAACGCGCTGTTGCTCGCCGAGCATCCGCCAGTCATTACGCTTGGCTACCGCCGCCAACGCGACCACCTTCGGGTTGACCCCACGTTTCTTGCGGAACGCGGTATTGCGCTGGTGGAAACCGAGCGCGGCGGTGGCGCTACGTATCATGGGCCAGGGCAACTTATTGCGTATCCTCTTTTTTCCTCCTTGTTGCGACGGCTTGGCGTACGGCGTCTGATGGCGGGCTTGGAAGACGTCATGTGCCGAGTGTGCCGTCTCTCTGGCGCGCCGGCTGAACGGCGCGCTGGATTGCCTGGGGCCTGGGTAGGAGAAAAGAAAATTGGCGCAGTCGGCATTGCTGTTCGCCGTGGCGCCTCGCTGCATGGATGCGCGTTAAATGTGAACCTTGATTTGCTGCCGTTCTCCTATATCATCCCTTGCGGGCTAGCAAATGTTGAAGTCACGAGCCTGCAGCAGGAAACTGGGAGGGGCATAGTAATGGCTGCTGTAGAATCCTACTTCCGTCAGGAATTCGCCGCCGTGTTTGCGGCGGTGTTACAGGAGATGCCGCATGAGTGGTGTGGTGCTGAACGAGAGACATGCTCGGGTGCGCTGGATTACCCTTAATCGCCCTGAACGTTACAATGCCCTGGATCGCGAAACGATTCTCACCCTGCGGGACGCCGTCGTGGAGAGCGGCAAGGATGAGGAGACTCGAGTCGTTGTGCTGACTGGCGCAGGGAAGGCGTTTTGTTCCGGCGCGGATCTGCGCGCCGCGCGTGAGGCTCGGTCGCCAGAAGGAGAAGATCTCCTGGAGGTCGGCTTCAATGCCGCTATCCGGGCGGTGTGGAATTTGCCCAAACCCGTCATTGCCGCTGTGGGCGGCGCGGCGACGGGTTTTGGCTGTTCGTTGGCGTTGGCGTCAGATATTCGTCTGGCGTCTTCCGCCGCACGATTCTCACTAATCTTCGTGCAACGTGGGCTCACGGTGGATGGCGGCGCAAGTTACTTCCTGCCGCGTCTGGCGGGATTACGCGGCATGGAAATGGCGCTGACTGGTGAGATGCTTAATGCAGATGAAGCGTTGCGCTTAGGTGTGGTGAATCGAGTTCTTCCAGAAGAGAACTTTCGCCGCGAGGTGGCTGACTATGCTGAGCGTCTGGCGAAAAATGCGCCGTTGGCGCTGACGGCGATCAAGGAATCGATGCATCTCGCTTTAGGGAGCAGTCTTGACGCCGTGCTCACCCATGAAATGGACGTGCAGCGGCGCTTGAGCCGCACCGAAGATGTAAAAGAGGGTATCGCAGCCTTTCTTGAGAAGCGTGAACCCGTGTATAAAGGAAGATAAGGGGATCTCCTTCATGGATGCGCGCTTCTTTATTGTCGGCGATATCCACGCCTGCCCGCAGGAACTGGAGCGCCTACTTTCGTCTTTAGCGTTACAACCTGAAGACCATGTCGTGTTTCTCGGCGACTACGTGGACCGTGGACCGGACGCCCGTGCAGTCGTCGAGCTGCTTCTGAGCATGAAGGCTGACGCGGTATGCCGGATGACCTTTCTCAAGGGTAATCATGAGGATATGTTTCTCGACTTTTTAGGCTATGAGGGCCGGTACGGCGAGGCGTTCTTAGTGAATGGCGGCAGCGCTACGGTGAAGAGTTACGGCCTGTCGCAAACGCTTAGAGGAAAAGAAGCTGCCGCCCTGCTTCCTCCTGCGCACTTGGAGTTTTATCGCGCGCTGGAAACCGTCCACCTCAATGGCGGCACGTTCTGCGTGCACGCTGGGCTGAATCCTTTGCGCCCCTTGGAGAAGCAGAACGAAGAAGAACTGCTATGGATTCGCCAGGAGTTTATCTTCCATCCGCATGACTTTCCCTTCACGGTTGTCTTTGGTCACACGCCGCATCGTGAGGTGTTCTTTGATCTGCCGTACAAAATCGGCATCGACACCGGACTGGTGTACGGCGGTAAATTGTCCTGCCTTGAGGTGACCGAGAGGAAACTGTTCCAGATTGCGCGCGGCAGCCGTCAGGTCAAAGAAACTAACGTGACCAATCGGTGGTGACTATTCTCGCCGTTTGATGCCAATGTGATCCTGCAACTCCTGCTCCACTTGCTCAGGGTTGGGGGAATTATAGAGCACGAGGTTCCGCAGATGCTCGAAGCTTTCGACGCCGATAATGTCTGTAATCTCCAGTCCCATGCCCGTCACGTCCACGCGCGCCACTTTGCCGCCGACCTCAATGCGCACGGGGTTGTCTTTATCACCGAGTAACAACGCGACCCGGCACACTGCGCCCACTGGCAGCGGATTTTCACAGTGGAGATACAACCCTTTCAAACTGATGTCTTTGACCTGATAGGACGTGTTGCCGGCTTGGGTGGGAGTGACTTCGACATTGAGCTGGATGGGAACACGGGTAAACTCTCGCCTGTTGGCGTCACTTTTCATGTCAGATGCTCCTTGATGGCGTACGCAGTTCTGACGCTCTCGCGTAGGCATTACATTGTTAATTGTAGCGACCTCCGTGAAGCAACTGCAAGTTTGGGGAAAAGGAGAGGGGGCCTGGGAAGACGGAAGCCCTTTGATGCGATGCCGATTTTCTAACGCTTCACCCTCTCAATGTCCGACGCCATCAGCAGTGAGATCGTGGCAGTCATCAATTGTATTCTCTCTATGAAATCGCCAGCGCCCGTGAAACGAACCACAACAGACCGAGCGCACAGAGTGACGCCGAGGCCGCATCGGTCGCCAACCGGTAGTCCAGGGCTGGGAAACGCCGCACAATGACTGCGCCCACGCTCCACAACGCCGCCACGACGCTTACTTGACCAAGCTCCACACCAAGATTGAACCCAAGGAGCGCTGCCGCGAGACGGCCTGCTGGCAATCCAATCTCCATCAGGACGCTGGCGAAGCCACAGCCGTGAATCAACCCAAAGAGAACGGTGAGCAACGGCCGCACCCGCGCCGCCTGCTCCCGCGTGCTTGCCAGCGGCAAATAGCAGAGCGTGAAGATGGTGATGCCTACCACCGTGAGCACTGGGAGACCAATCTGACTGCGCAGCTTCACGATCACCAGCACCGTGAGGGCCACGCAGGCCACAACCGCAATCGGAACGTTTGCGCCTGTCGTCACGCCAATGTTCTCGGCGGCGACGAGGGCAATCGTAAAGCCGATGAGCGCCTCAATCACGGGCGCGTTGGGCGTCACGAGACCGAGCACGGCGAGACTGAGCGTGAGGCTATGGCCGAGGGTGAAGCCGGTGACCATGAACAGGACCTCTCGCCCGCGCCGACACAGGACTAAGAGCGCCAGCAGGAACGCCAGATGATCGACGCCAATCAAGATGTGTTCGATCCCAAGCCGCACATAGGCTCTGAACGACGCTCCCCGGGATGCAGGTTTCGTTCGCCCGCCGACCGTAATGACATGGCGACGTTCGACGTTGGTAAACAGATATTCTGCGGGGGGGCGCTCTCCAATACGGACGCGCGCGTAGTGCACGTGCGACGGCGCCACATCGAAGAAGGCGTCATTGCTAATCTCGAGGAGCTCCGTAGCGGGGCAGGCAAACCGCCACTCCACGCGCAGATAGCCTGCACGGGCCGCACGCGCTAGCGGGCCGGTCACAGTGCGACACGCTGCACCGCCCGCGCGTACGGCGATGCGGGAAGCCAGGTGCTTCACTAACAGTTCGTCCAGCATGAGCGAGGCGTCCTCAATCAACCCGAGGCGCGTGGCTTCCAGCGACTGGACGCTGAAACTGAGCCGGACCTCTCCGTCTCGCACGTACCAGGAGGAAAAGGACTGACTGCGTGTGTGAGCGGTCGCCGGGGCGGCGAGCAGGGCGCTAATGCCTAGCACGAACAATCCAATCTTGATCCAGCTTCGCAGACTCATTTACGCGCCTCTGGAGCCAGGGCGACCTGCGCCTCGCTGCGCAGCCACTGGAGGTGCTCGCGCAGGGCGCTGCCCCGAGCGCGACGCAGGTATGCGGCCTCCACCTGCTCCCGGATGTCTGCAAACGCCGGCGGCTCTTCCGCTGTTCCTGCCGCCTCAGCTTGACTGCCGGCCGCCGGCCCTGAGCGTGCAAACAACGAGGGATTCTCCGTATAGAAGGCGCGCAGCGCCTCTTCTGTGGGCTGGGCGCTGATGCTCTCCGCCGCAATGGAGGCGAGCATGGCCTGGGTGATCGCCTGGCGGACCGTGGGGTTTGTATCCACGAGACCACTGGCAATACCCTGCTGCACCAGCAGCTCTTCCTCAATCAACCGGTTCAGGGCGTGCGCACGATCAGCTTCCGTTACCTTGGTGCGTTTATCGCCGGCCAGCAGCGCCACCGCGCGGGTGTATTCCTCCTCGCTGATAGGTCGGCCATTCACCAAGGCGATGGCGTCATCAGGGAGTCCGCCGCCATCGGAGCCCCTCCCCTGAAGCGCCATGGCGATTCCCAGGAGGACGCCAATGACGCTTCCCGCCGTCAGCAACAGCAGCGCACGTCGATTGGCTTGCTCGCTCGCCATCATTCAGTCCCCTGCATAGTCGACATAGATAGGCGAGGACCACGCCCGGTGGCCGACCATCCCCAGGCAGTTGTCAGTTTCCTCGGTCCGGTAGTCGGAGTAACACGGCGTTACGTCGAGCGCGTTGCCTTTTTCATCGAAAGTGGTCCGCAGGTTCTTGCCATTGACCGTGGGCGTGTCTTCCTGAATGGCGCGCACATAATAGACCGTATCACGAGTAAAGTCGGGATCGCTGAATTCCACACGGCACCCCGCCTGGTTGCGCTCGCACGTGAAGACCTTCCACTGATCTTCGATCAGCTCTTGTACGGGTTCGTCTGGGCGATTTTGTGGGCGGATGCGCACTACCTCGATGCGATCGATATAATAGCGCTCATCTGATGGGTTATAGCATTCGCCTGAGGCCAGCTTCTGTAAGTGCTTCGCGGACAGGGCCTGCTTGACCCAGTCTGGACAGCCAGGGCGTTGTTTAAAGGAACCAGCAGCATGCACCCGGAATTTCGGAGCCTGCTTCATGGCGGTCTCCCCGCCCATGGGGATGACGGCGTCTTTGCCGTCTTTGTCCTTCCCGTTCAGCAGATCAAACCACAGCAGGATGCGGGGCCCGCTCGTGCCGTATACTTCCTTCCGCTTGAGGGCGTCCCAGATCGCCTCGCGGTTGCGCCCGGCCGCGTGCACGGCCACCAGACCACCCAGGTTCCAGAAGGACGAGATGCGCTCGAATTCTGTCGTGCCTAAGCCGAGCGGGAGGTTCTCGACGGAGACCGAGCGCGCGGCCGGATACGCCTTCTTGCCGTACAAGAGCGTGTGCCAATACTCGTTGCGCTCCCCAAACGCCTCGGTCGCCCACTTCCGGTCGTATTGCTTGAACCCGGTCCCCGGACGCGCTGAATGGTTATCACTGGAAGAAATAAAGCCCCACTTGTACCGCAACGCCTCTTTGGGGTCATCGAAATTACGGATCGCCAACCCGTACTGGACCGACTTCAGGGGCTGATAATTGAAAGCCGGAAGAAAGATATCGCGCGCCTGCCCCGCATCGAGCCAGTCTTTCACTTCCGTGCCGGGTACAGTGAGCCATCCAGCGATGCTGTCTACCTTGACAAAATTTTGCCTGGCCTCGACGGCGCGCTGGTCGCACTCGGCGTCATCCAGACCAATGATCTTGCAGCGTTTGCGGATGATCTCTCCTGCTTGCCAGCACGCCGGGAGATAGTTCGCCTGCGGTTCGGGGCAGACAAATTTTCCGTTCTCGTCAAGTTTACGAGCACGGAAATCCCGGTAGTTCTCCGAGTTGCCGTGGCCAGAGTAGACCTCAATGAGGTTCATCTTTTCAGGGTCATGTTGTTGTTTGACCAGCTGCAGATTCCAGGATGAGTCGGGCGGCGTGTAGATGCCCCAGGTGCTGCCATGAGGAATCACCATCGTATCAAAGCCCCATTCGTCGAGCTTCTTGAACAACTCAGCCGGATCTGCCGCCGTCTCGAAACAGTCTTTGGGCAGCTCTCGTGTGTTGACGCCCTTAGCGCAGTTCGGCGTGGCGCCCATTTCCTCCACGAAATGATCAAAAGCTTCATAGTAGGAACGGTTGAGGGGGTCCGCTTCCTTGAGTTTGGCCGGCAGCCGGCCAAACTGTCCGCGCAAGGCGTCGGTCGCCGAACCGGTAGCGCCGATAGGCCGCGAGGGAATTTTCTCCGGGTCCGTATCGCGGAAGAACACATTGTGATGGCCATAGTGGTCCTTGGCGGTGGCTCCCATCTGCGTCCACTCCCAGCCAACAAACGCGACGAGGTCGGGATTGTGAGGATCGCCTGCGACGGCGTTGCACTGACGAATCGCCTCGACCGAGTCCTTCCAGTGCTGCGGAGTGTACGACTCGGCATGGTCAGTAATCCAGTAGAAATCCAGTTGGGAAATATAGCGAGCGTAGTCACAAGCGTCGGCTGGAGGATACGCGCCGCGCGATCCTTGCATCAGCGGCAGGCTAAAGCGGAAAGCGTCTACCGAATAGGTCGAATGCACGTGCATATCGCCAAACAAGATCTGTTTGGGGGTGTCAACACCGAGACGCTGCTGAGCGCTGCGCTGCTGCGCCGCTCGCGCATCCACCACCGCCTGCGGGGTGCGGGTCTGGCCGACCTTACCGGGGTCGAAGGGGTTCCCTTGCCAATACCCTTGAGGATCCGGGATATAGCCTGGACGCGTGCGGTCCGCGTCTGTCTCCGCAGCCGCCAGTATAGGCAGAGAGCACATGACTCCTACCACTGCGGAGAACATCACCGCGACGGTCGCCACCTTACTGTGTTGACTCATACGCTTCCCCTCCTGTTCACAGTGTTCTCACATCGACTCGCTTGCTCGGCATCGCTCCTGTCACGGCTTCGCATAGTACTCCTCTTGCGTCGCTTCATCCAACAATCGCGGAGCGTGCGGCGACAACACAATCAGCGCTTTGCGGCGGGAACGATCGAGGTGCGCCTGTAACGCCGCGTCCCGCTGGCGATGGAAGTACTCTGCTCTCACTTCTTGTTTCACTACCGCATAAGGCTGGATCTGCTCCGATTGCCGGTCCACGAGGCGCAGAATATGGTAGCCGATCGGCGACGAGAGCGGCGGAGAGATTTCTCCTACCTTCAGGAGCAGCGCGGCGTCAATAAGCGTCGGACCAAGGAAGCGACGCAATACCGGTAGCGACAGGGGTGCATTGGGAAGCGGCGCGTTCTCCACATCCCCATAGCGTGCGCGGGTCTCCTGGAAATCCAGACCACGGGCAAGAGCAGCAGCAGCCTGCTCCGCCTGGAGACGCGCGCTGGCGAGGTCCCCATTGCCGCCACAGTAGATGTGCTGGACGTGCACGCGAGCTGGCAGCGTAAAGACAGCGGTGTGAGAGTCATAGAACGCGCGGAGCTCTTCTTCTGTCGGTTCCTTCGCGACGACGTCGGCGACAATGGCGTCGATCATCGCCATGACCAGCGCTTTCCGCACGGTGCGATCAGA
>DATLYA010000063.1:0-8108 GCA_035575235.1 Candidatus Methylomirabilota bacterium | reverse complement strand
TATCATCTCCCTCCGGAACTGATCGCCCAGGAACCTGTTCCCGAGCGGGCGAGCTCACGGCTGCTGGTAGTAGACCGTGCGCGCGGACAGTTCGCGCATCATCGTTTCTCGGACATCGTGCAGCTGCTGCCGGCTGATTGTTTGCTGGTGTTGAACGACACCAGGGTGTTTCCCGCCCGGTTACGCGGACGCAAAGATACTGGCGGCGCTGTCGAAGTGTTGCTGCTTCGTCGCGCCAAAGGAGAAGAAGAAATCTGGGAAGTATTGTGTAAAGGCGGACAACACATTCGCACCGGAGCGCGGGCGCTTTTCTCTCCTGAACTGATAGGAGAATGGATCGAAGCGCCTCATGAAGGACGAGGCGTCTTACGTTTCACTTGTAAAGGCGATTTTTTTTCCGTATTAGAGCGCGTAGGAGAGACCCCGCTCCCTCCGTACATCAAACGTGCGGCTGGCGGAAAAGGGGTCGATCGGGAACGCTATCAAACGGTGTACGCTCGCCAGGTAGGCGCTGTAGCCGCGCCTACGGCTGGACTACACTTCACTGATGAGCTGCTCGCTGCGCTCCGTCAGCGCGGCGTTGAGACGATTTTTGTGACGCTTCACGTCGGCGCGGGCACGTTTCAACCGGTGCGCGTCACGCATGTCGAGCATCACAAAATGGAAGAAGAGGAATATCACCTCAGCGAACAGACTGCCGAACGGATCAACGCCGCCAAACGCGAGGGTCGGAAGGTTATTGCCGTGGGAACGACCACCACGCGCACGCTGGAGTCTGCTGCGAAAGACGATGGCGCGCTGCACCCTGGTCATCATCGCACCAACTTATTTATTTATCCTGGTTACCATTTCAAAATCATTGACGGACTCATTACCAATTTTCATCTTCCCCGTTCAACCCTCCTGCTCCTCGTGTCCGCCTTTGCAGGCCGTGAATTGATTCTTCAAGCGTACGCTGAAGCTGTTGCCCAGCGGTATCGCTTCTACAGCTACGGAGATGCGATGTTGATTGTATGAGCGACTGCACTTGCCAGTCGTAGGGGCACGGCGCGCCATGTCCCTCCCCAAGGTGAAATTCTCCTCAAAAGCCGGAATCTTCTTATATCTCCGGGCGAGCATTTTTCTTGCCTCGGCGCATCTATAGGAGTAAAGAGGCATGTTGGGAGTAATGGTAGGGACCAGGACTCGCCATCAGCTACGGTGCTGCTCTTTCCGCCCTTTCGCCTGGCGGAACTGCTCACCTTCACTTGACTCTCTGTTACGCCGAGTTAGATAGATTGAAAGAGGCTCAAGCTGAGGCGGCGTTCCAGCGGCTCGCCCCCAACTTCTCTTTGAAACTATTCAAAGCGTTTCTTCCCTATAAGAATCCAGTAGATATAGCCCGCACTATTGAAAGCTTGCGCAAGGCGGGGCTCAAATAAAAATCCTAAATGTGATACGTGTCATGTACGTGTAATGTTAAGGAATAGTTCATGGCTTCTATCACTATCAGAAATATGCCAGCCGATCTCCTTGAGCGACTCCGTCAAGGGGCCAGAGTAGCGCGTCGCAGTGTTAATCAACATATTCTCTGTTTATTAGAGCAGGCGCTCACAACTGTTGAGCCGACGGCCAATGGAAATCTCCACGCGAAGATTGAAGAGCAAATACGCGCCTGGGAGGCTCTCGCTGGGAAATGGAGCGCCGATGACTCTATGGAAGAAGAGATCGAACACATCTACGCGGCGCGAACCGCAGGCCGTAAGGTCGAGTTGTGAGAATTCTTGACACCGACGTCTGCATTGAAATTCTCCGTCACAATGGCCGTGTCATCTCTCGTCGTCGTGCTACGCTCGACCATGTAGCGACAACCTGGATCACGGCTGCCGAGCTGTACTACGGGGCGGCAAAGTCGCGTACTCCCCAACAAAAAGCAGAGGCGGTCACGGAATTCCTCAGCACTTTGCCCGGCCTAGGTCTCAATGAACGGAGCGCGCAACGTTTCGGAAACATCAAAGCTGATCTCGAACAGATTGGCCAAGGGCTTGCTGACGCCGACTTGCTGATTGGCGCAATCTGTCTCGCCCATAACGCCATCCTGGCGACAGGGAACCTCCGTCATTATGAGCGGATCAAAGGTCTTACTATCGAAGACTGGATTCGTGGCTACGTCCTCTATAACTTTTATTTCTTCAATCTCCAGAAAAGTCTTCAAGCTCCTCTCCGATTGACTTTAGAGGATATCAGTCGCCGTCCTTACAAAAATTTAGCAGACCTAGAGCACTTCCTTGCCGCCCTTGTGCAAGGCGGGGCTCAAATAAATGCGGAATGCTAAATGCGGCATGATGAATAAAGAAAGCTGCGGCAAATCAAAGGAACAGGGAACGTGATTATGTAAGGAGGGAATACTATGACTCTCACACCTGTTGAGCTGACACAAACATTGCGAGGGATGCTTGAGCAGCGGAAGGCCTATCGAGACCATCCCTGGATTCAGCGTTACCTTAAGGGCGAACTCTCGCGCGCGCAGATCCGCATCTGGATTGAGCAACATTACTGTACGGTAGGGGACGTGCACGACATCTTTGGGCCCATTTATGCCGGCTGCCCGGATCCAGAGGTGCGGGTCCGTATGCTGGAGAACCTATGGGAGGAAGAGACCGGGAAAGTCACCGGCTCGGCCCCGCACCGTGAATTGATGCGCCGGTTGATCGAGGCGCTCGGCGGCTCGCGTAACGAAGTCGCTCACCTCAAACCGTTGCCTGAAACGGTAGCACGGCGGAGTTTCCTGCGCCTGATGGCGCGCACGCGCCCCTTCTATGAGGCGGTGGCCGCGATTAGCGTGGCTGGGGAGGCGCAATTTGGCGATATGGCTGAAACCTACGCGCGGACCGGGGAGGAGCGCTATGGCCTGAGCCCGGAGGCGACGGCGTTTTGGTGGGTGCACGCCAAGGCGGACAAGGAGCATGGAGGCGCAGCTTTTGAGATTGTTTCGCGCTGGGCGCGGACAGAGACGGAGCAACAGCAGGTGATCGAATCGGTCAGGCAATCCCTGGAGCTCGCCTGGTGTTGGTTTGATGGATTCGTTCGGGCGACCGCGTGAACACGTTGTTCGTGCGGCTTACGCTCTGGGGAGGATAGGCGAAGGTGCGCTGTCCACAGTGTCAAGGAGAAAACCGCGAAGGGGCGAAGTGCTGCTCTAGCGTTTACTGCACTGGCGCTCCTTCCACAATGGAAAGCACGGATGGTGTCGGAATGACCCTGGTGAGCTGTAAGTCGGCGCGCCAATATAATTCGTGAAACTCTTCTTCCGTACGCTCTCGGCCTTCAAGCAGCACCATCATCAGCATATCCATGATCTTACTGGGGTGCGGCTCATTCCCCGGCGGCACGACCGCATCGACGACCAAGAGACGCGCATGGTCGCCCATAGCTTTCCGGCAGGTGCGCAGAATCTGCACACTCCGTTCGTCGTCCCAGCCATGGAGAATACGCTTGAGCACGTAGACATCGCCGCCGCCTGGCGCTGATTGGAAGAAATCTCCTCCCACAACCTCACAACGGTGCATGAGTCCAGCGGCAGTCAAATAGGCTGGTTCTTGTATGACCTGTGGCCGGTCATACAAGACGCCGGTGACGGACGGAAACGCCTTGAGCACTTCCATGAGAAAACCGCCCTGGCCCCCGCCAACATCGACAATGCGACGGCACTGCCCAAAGTCATAACAACCGACGATAGCGGCGTTCTCCACGGTCGCAAAGTTTGCCAGTCCACGATCAAACCACGCGCCAGCTTCAGGATGCTGAGTCAAGTAATCGAAGAAGCCCATGCCATGCACGGCAGTGAACCCCGGCTCTCCGGTCATCACGCTCTGGTGCAAGCATCCGACCGCAGTCCACCAGAACCCGTCTCCTGCCAAATCTCCGACCATTTTCACCGCATCGTGTACGGAGCCAGGCGCCCCGACCTGGAGAACCGCCGCCATAGGGGTCAAACGAAATTGCCCTGGCGGCTCTTCGGCAAATACGCCGTGTCCCGCCAGCATTCGCAGCAAACGGTAGAGGGAGAGTTGATGCGCTCCAGTCGCTCGCGCCAAGTCCTCAATGCTTTTAGGCCCATCCTTTAACAAGTCGGCAATCTCTAGCTCTGTGGCGACATGGAGCCCGCGGGCAAATAGCCCAAAGCGAGGTTCAACCCTTCAATACGCATAGGGCGTCTCCTATTCCAGGAAATTATACGCAATACGGTAGGAGGGAGAAGGCTGCGGCAAGAGATCATACCCTGTGATCTTTCCGTTGGATCGGTTGTGACTCACCCGATTTCATCCTGCTATCACACCGTCGGCTTGATGTTCTGGTTGTGGCGAAACAGATTAGTCGGATCATAGTTGTTCTTCAGGACCACGAGCCGTGGGTAGTTCGGCCCGTAGGCCGCCTTGGTCCGCCCTCTGCCTTCTTCGGCTTCGATCCCCATTTGGTTGACATAGGCGCGTCCGGTAGTGAAGGTTACAGGGCCGGGTGCGCTTGCGCACCGTTTCGCTGCGTAAGCGGCGAAGAAGGGAGGTGACCGACTGCCGATTTGCCGTTATCTTTACTCCCGTCAGCCTGGGGATTTGAGGACAGTTGAAGGGAAAGTTCCATCAAAGGAGGAAATTCACCATGGTGCAAGCAATTTCTATCCATCCGGCAGTTGACCAGGGCATAAAAAAACCCGCGGCGGCGAACTTCACTGGCGGGACGCTCTTGTGCCACTGTCCCGATAAGAAGGTGGCGGTTGCGATTCAAGGTCAGTGCGCTCATAACCATGTGTGTGGGTGCACCAGGTGCTGGAAACCGGCGGGCGCGCTATTCTCGCAAGTCGCAGTCGTGCCGCGCGCGAATCTCAAAGTGACGGCAAATGAGGACAAGTTACAGGTTGTGGACCCGAGCGCGGTGATCAAACGCTATGCGTGTAAAGGCTGTGGCGTGCATATGTACGGACGTATCGATAACGAGAAGCATCCGTTCTTCGGGTTGGATTTCATCCATACCGAACTCTCGTCCGAGCAAGGCTGGGCGCCGCCGGAATTTGCGGCGTTTGTCTCCTCGATTATTGAGTCCGGAGCTGATCCTGCAAACATGGGCGCCGTCAGAGCGCGACTGAGAGAGCTGGGGCTGGAGCCCTATGACTGCCTATCGCCGGCGCTGATGGACGCTATTGCGACGCATACCTACCGCCAAAGCCAGGGGCGCGCTTGAGGCATAACCGGGCGGCTGCCAACCGACAAGGCCAAGTCAGCGTGAGCACATTACCATATTCGTTATTGGTATGCTTATGCTACAGCCCGCAAAAAGCCCAAGAGCGCCTGGTTGACTTCTGCCGGGCGCTCCATCTGCACCCAGTGTCCGGCGCCGTCGATGAACACCTTGCCGCGCATGTCCGTCACTCGCTGGCTCATTTGTTCTACCAAGCCGCCTCCTCCGTAAGACAGGACGATGTCTTTCTTCCCCGCGATGAAGAAAGAAGGTTGTTCGATCTTCGCGTTCTCAAGCTGCGGGGTGAGTTCGGCGTTGCAGTCGATGTTCCGATACCAATTGAGTGGTCCGCGGAAACCACTTTGCTGAAATTGGGCCACGTAGTAGTCGAGATCTTCCTCCGTGAGCCAGGCGGGGAGGCGCTCAGGGTCCGGCAGGCCATCGAGGAACTTTGCGGTGGCGGGTTTCTGCACAAACCAAATGCCCTCAGGGGCGTCGCCAGAGGCCACGAAATAGGTTATTCGTAAGGACTTGCGAATATCCGCTTCGAGTTCGGCTTCCGCCACTCCCGGCTTCTGGAAGTAGACAATGTACCAGAAATTGTTTCCGAAATTCTCCTGGCGCGTCATAGCGCCGGCCTGCCAGCGGGTGTAGGGAACGCTCATGCCAACAACCGCTCGCGTACGCTGAGGGTGTAGGAGCGCGGTGTGCCACGCCACGGGCGCACCCCAGTCATGACCAACGACGATGAACTGCTTGTGGCCCAGAGCATCAGCCAATCCCACGACGTCGTTGGTCAGTTCAATGATGTTATAGGCTTCGATCGGCTCGGGTCGGTCGCTGCCGCCATACCCACGTTGGTCAGGCACGGCGACTTGGAACCCAGCTTCCACTAAAGGATCGATTTGATGACGCCACAAATACCAACACTGTGGAAATCCGTGCAATAGAATAACCAACGGTCCTTTGCCTTCGACCACGGTGCGCAGTCGAATGCCGTTGGTGTGGAGAAATTGGAAGTTGCGCGCTTTCATGGCCTTACGCTCCTTACATAGTGAGAATGGGTTGCTCAAGCCACACTCCATCTATCCTGTTGCCTGGGGCGGGTAAAGGGAGTCTTGCCGAGTACGGCGGCCTCTACCCGCAAGCCTGGCTCGATTCACCGTGAACGCGGGACTCCAGGCGTCCGATTTCGCAAAGGGTTTCGAATAGTTTCTAGAGGAGATCTCATGCGCTTGCTGCTGTGCTGACCCTTGGGTATAGAGTGAAATGCGGTGAGCAACTCACCGAAGATTGGGTTCGGGTATGGATACGGCTGCGCCTGAAGCACAGCCGGTTCGATATGGGAAATGCTCGGGAAATCTCCGAGCGCGCCCCTTGAGGCGGCTGGATAGCAAAAGAGAAAGAGCCATTATGCAGGCAACAGAACTGATGGAGTACCGCCGCCGGCATATTCCCGTCTTTAATGACAACAAAATGAAGCTGGGCGTTTTCGGCCAGAACTGCAGCAACGGCTGTACGATCAGCCACGCCGAAACCACCTTTGCGCCGACCTACGAGCATAGCGTGGCGATTGCGCAGAAAGCGGATGCCCTCGGGTTCGAGCTCTTGGTGCCGGTCGGACGGTGGCGAGGCTTTGGAGGCTCCACCGATTTTAATGGGACCTGTATGGAAACCTACACCTGGGCGACGGCGATGGCGACGCAAACCAGGCACATCATGGTTTTTTCGACCTCGCACGCGCCGACGATACATCCCATTGTGGCCGCCAAACAGGGAGCGACCATCGACCACATTTCTGCGGGACGTTGGGGGCTAAACATCGTCTGCGGCTGGTTTACGCCAGAGATGGAAATGTTCGGGGTTAAACAAATGGACCATGACACGCGCTACCGCTATGCGGGCGAATGGCTCCATGTCATGAAGCGCTTGTGGACCGAGCAGCATTTTGATCACGAGGGCGAGTTTTTCCGCATCAAGGACGGCTACCTGCTGCCGAAGCCGGTCCAGCGGCCGTATCCTGTCCTCATCAACGCGGGTTTCTCACCCGCTGGGCGGGAGTTTTCCGCCAGAGAAGTCGATTTCAACTTTATCTCAATTGACACCCTGGAGAACGGCGCGGCAGTGGTGAAAGATGTCAAACAGCGCGCATCCAGATACGGTCGAGAGATTGGCATGATGAGCTACGGTCTTGTTGTGTGTCGCGATACCGAGAAAGAGGCGCAGCAAGTATACCGCTACATCATTGAGAAAGGTGACTGGGAGGCTACCCATAACATTCTACGGCTCCTGGGCGTCGAAAGCGGCTCTTTCAGCGAACAGCATCTCACCGAATTTGCCGAGCATTTCATTGCCGGGTGGGGCGGCTACCCGATGGTAGGGACCCCTGAGCAAGTTACGGAAGAACTGTTGAAGCTCTCGCAGATCGGGATCGAGGGCATGATCCTCTGTTGGCTGGACTATAATGAGGAGATCAAATACTTCGGCGAACGAGTCATGCCTCAGCTGCGGCAAGCAGGGCTGCGCAAGTAAGTTGCAGCGCCAGTAAAGAGCACGGGTTTCAGTTGGGTGCGGTATAGATAAACCGCAACGCTTTCACACGTCTGACAATTGGCTAAGGACTGGCGGTGCGCTGAGTAGAGAAAAATCCAAGCGTATGGTAAAAGTCGGATCATTCCGAAAGAGGGAAATGGGGTGCGATATCCTGGCATATGGCTCTTACTGTTGATGGGAACCCTCATTAGCTGCGCCAACCGACCCACGAAGCCGCTGGTGTTGACCGAGCAAGTCGGCGAGATGCCTGTGCAGTTCGCCTCCCCTCAGTGCCAGATTCCCATGTTGTCTACCCCCCCTTCACAACCGTACGAGGTGATCGCCCGGGTCAAAACCTACGG
>DATLYA010000062.1:0-62707 GCA_035575235.1 Candidatus Methylomirabilota bacterium | reverse complement strand
GTTCCCGCCGATAAAGTTCGTAAGGTTCTCAAGATCGTCAAAGAGCCGGTCTCGCTCGAAACGCCGATCGGTGACGATGAAGAGAGTTCTTTGGGGGATTTCGTCGAAGATCGTCAGACCTTGTCGCCTGCTGACGCCGCGATGGCGTTAAGCCTCGAGGAACAAACTCGCAAGGTGCTAGCGACGCTCACCCCACGAGAAGAGCAGATTTTACGCATGCGGTTTGGCATTGATGAGAAAACTGACTTCACTCTGGAAGAAGTTGGTCAGCGCTTTGCTGTGACGCGCGAGCGTATTCGTCAGATTGAAGCGAAAGCGCTGCGTAAATTGCGCAACCCGAACCGGGCCAAGAGCCTGGAGGCGTTCATTGACGGCTAGGCGGCAAGGGCGCGGCTTTTTCAGGGAGGAGGCGCATGTGTAAAGGACGGAGGAGTCTGTGAGTGCAAAGGAGCTAGAGAAACAACTGAAACAATGGCGTGAGACCCGCGCCCGCAAGGGGACTCAACAAGCCGTTTTGGACCGTCGGATGGTCCGGGTTAACGGGCAGGACGTTTTGGTTATCACCAAATCTCGCAACAAAAATCAGGGATGAGCTTCAGCCTGCCCGTACTCTTGGGCGCACTACAAATATTTTTGCACGGCCGCGCAGAACTCTGTGGTGGACGACGAACCGCCTTGATCAGGCGTCAGCGGGCGACCGTCCGCGTAGACCCGGGAAATCGCCTGGTCAAGGCGCGCTGCAGCAGCCGCATACCCAAGATACTCTAACATCATCACTGCGGATAAGAACGTCGCGGTGGGATTAATGATGTTGCGGCCCGCAATATCTGGCGCTGTGCCATGGATGGATTCAAAGTACGCGTAGGTTTCGCCGTAGCAGCCGCTGGGCGCTAACCCAAGACCGCCAATCGCGCCAGCCGCCGCGTCCGAGAGAATATCGCCATATAAATTGGGCATGACAACGACATCAAAGTCTTGCGGGACGGCGACGAGACGGCGGGCAAAATCATCGACGATGTATTGCTCGTAGCGAATGTCAGGATATTCCCTGGCCGTTTCTTCCACGACACGGCGGAACAGCCCATCACTCTCGCGCAGCATATTGTATTTACTGGTGCAGGTGACTTTGCCGGCGCCGCCTTTGGCTTTGCGGTGGCGCGCCAGTTCATAGGCGAAGCGGGCAATGCGGCGAGAGCCTGCTTCCGTGATGACTTTGATCGCGAATTTGCCGGTCGGCGAGGTATCTAGTGGTTTCCGCGTCAACCAACTGGTGACAGAGAGCGCCGAGAGCTGATTGAGATCGCCCTCGACGCCCATATACAGATCTTCAAGATTCTCGCGCACGATGACGAGATCAATCCCTTCCGGGTTTTTCAAGGGACTGCGAAAGCCTGGACGCCACCGCGCGGGACGCACGTTGGCGAAGGTTTTCTTGCCCCAGCGTAAATGATTAATGCCGCCAGTCGTGCCGTTCGTCGCACCAAACAGCGTTGTGTCCGATCGGTCAATGGCCTCGCGCAGCGCCTGGTCGAATGCGGCGCGAGAGCCGTATTGTTTGACGCCCTCGGCGCCGGATGGAAATTCAACGAAATTGATATCCGGCGCGAGGCGTTTGAGGAGCTGCACGGTTGGCAGCATGGCTTCCGGAGCGGCGTCGTCTCCGGGAATAATCACAACTTGTTTTGACATGCGTCCCTCCTTTTTCTTGCCTCCTCTCCGGCTCGCCCCTTCATGTCTGTCAGGTCAAATCAAACTGGAATGTGGCGTTCATGCCTTTGGCGGCCGCCGGATTAAAACTCTGGGCCATGCCGTCGATGACGTCCTGCACCGTCGTTGCCGGCGCACTGCCCGGCCGCGGTTGAAACAGGCTCTGTAGTTTGAGCGCCAGCCCCATGTCTCCAGCGATCTTCAGCTTGCCGGTCATGAAGGCCATCTGTCCGTTGAGTTTCCCGTTGATCATGTCAAGATAGTCGCTCTCCTTCATCGTGATCGTAATATTGGGCGAAGCGTGCTTGCCGTGCTGCACGTCGATTTTTTCATTCGCCACGGTGAAATAGTACTGAGCCGCCATGCAACGATCCTCCTCTAGCAATTGTTCGCGTTTCGTTAGCCAACGTGTAACGCTAAGAGAGCATAGCTATTTTTCTTGCGGGAGGCGACGCCCCCGCCTCTTTCTCGCGCGGCGGGAAAAGTGTAGAGCCGCGCCGGGTCGTCTTGTTCCGGGGATGTCCCACACTTCTCTCCTTGCAACGAAGCAAGGGATTGCGAAACAGCGTGGAGCCGGAGATACTGGCGAAAATTGCGGGAGGATGCGTATGCGCGGGTTACGCGGAGCGATGGAGCGTAAACTGGTAGGGATGCTGTGTGCAGCCGTTATAGTATTGCTGCTGCCTGGTCACTGGCTGTGTGCACAGGAAGGTAAACCTGGGACTCGGGCCGAGCTCGAAAAGGCGGCAAATGAGTCTACCGTGGAAATCACGACCATCGGACGCAAAAGCGGAAAACCGCACACCAAACCGGTGTGGTTCGTGTATGACCAGGGGCATTTCTATCTGCAATCCGGCAAAGAAGGCAAATCTGACTGGTATCAGAATCTACAAAAGAACCCACAGATCACGCTCAAAATCGGTGCGCTGACATTCGCCGGCAAAGCCAGGTTTATTGATGATCCGCAAGAAAGCGAACGGATTCACGGACTGTTTAGCAGCAAGTATCTCCTCGCCCGCGCCGCTGGGGTTGTGGGCTCGTCCATCGGACATGGCAAAGTAGTTGAGGTGGAAATACCCCAGTGAGGACCGAGTCTTATCTGTCCTGAGTTCCGAGTCCTGAGTACCGAGTGGGGAGAGTCGCTTCTTTTACTCAGGACTCAGCGCTCATTATTCAGTACTTATGGTGTCCTGGCTCTTCCTCGATCTTGGCGGCCCGGTCTTTGATGATGAACCGTGGTCGGCGCATGTCCGTGCGATCATCCGCCGGGAGCTGGCAATCGAAGGGTTATATGCTTCACCGGAGACATTTAGCGCTGTCGAGCGAGAGGTGAAGGCGAAACGGCAAGGCAGCTTCTTGCGTACGCTCATTCGTACCGTCAGTCAGTCCGAAGAGCAAGCGAATCGCATCTGGGAGCGAGTGCAGGCTACGCTGCAAACAACTGAGGCAGAGACATTTATCCGCCTGACTCCAATGCAACCCGGAGCGAGCGACGCAATTCGTGTGCTTGCGCAGCGCTATCGCTTAGCGACGTTGACCAATAATCTGTTAGCGGCAAATGACGCCCTCAAACGTCACGGTTTGTGGCAGTATTTCTCGGTCTCGGGAAATTCCGCTGAAGTTGGTTGTAGCAAGCCGGATGTCCGCTTGTTCCAGTTCGTGCTCGACCGTGCAAGATGCCAGCCCGCGGAGGCGCTGATGATTGGCGACCGACTGGATAACGATATTGCTCCGGCCAAACGGCTCGGTCTCAAAACCGCATGGATTCGTGTCGGTTGGTACAGTGACGTCGAGCCGCATGGCGAAGAGGAACGAGCCGATTATGAAGCGCGATCGCTCTGGGAACTGGCGCAATTCCTTTGTCTATCCCTTCGCTAACGCCGCGGGAGTTTCTAGAAACCACCGGAAGTGTTGCGTGATCTGTTAATAAAGTGAGTTCTAGGCACGAAATATCCAGGCAAAGAAATGGTGCGCAAGCGCACCCTACACATTTGAAGGAGATTTCTTCATCTTTCAGACAACTCTCTGAGCGTGCTTCGTTTTATCGCTTCTGTCAGAGCCGGTGTGAGCGCCTTGACGGTCCAGTTTTTTCGCCCTACACTCGCTTCCTCCGAGGCTATACATGGCGAGTGACGCCCTTCCGCGTGTGCTAGTGTTGCACGGCCCTAACCTCAATATGCTTGGGCTCCGTGAGCCAGAGATTTATGGCCGGACGACACTGGCGGATATTGACGCCATGCTGCTGTCCTTGGGGAAAGAGCTTGGCGTTGAGGTAGAAACCTTTCAATCCAACCACGAGGGCGAACTGGTGACCAAGATTCAGCAAGCTCGCGAGCAGTGTGCGGCGCTCGTCATTAACGCCGGAGCATATACCCATACCAGTGTGGCGATCTTGGATGCTGTCCTCGCCAGTGGTCTTCCCGTCGTGGAAGTCCATCTCTCAAACCTGTATAAGCGCGAGGAATTCCGCCATCATTCGTATATTGCGCGCGCCGCGGTCGGGCAAATCTGCGGCTTTGGCGCGGACAGTTATCTGCTGGGGTTGCGAGCTGCGGTGGGCATTATCAAAAAAGCGTGACAGCCTGTAGCTTGCCGCGGTCAGCCAGAAAAAATCCGCAACGTGTCTCTTTCAGCGGCCATGAGTAAGGACGACCCAGACCAGCAAGATAAGCAGAGAAAAAGCCGCTAGCTGAACGCTGTCAGTTGAGTGCTTTCCTTATGGAAATTGAAGATATCCGAAAAATAGTCGAACTCATGGCGGAGAATGACGTCATGGAGTTGGAAATGGAGGACCGTAAGGGCAAGATTCGGCTCGTGCGGGGGAACCACCATGTTCCGACTCCGGTGACGGTCGTCTCCGCGCCTGCGCCATTACAATCGCTCTCGCCTGTCGTCACCCCCTTGGCTGTCCCGTCATCCCCTTCACTGCCGCCTACTACGACATCCAGGCAAGCCGAAGCCCGGACTGAACAGCCGCAGCCGCTAGAGCAGGGCGTTAAAATTTCTTCCCCTATGGTCGGCACTTTCTACCGGGCGCCAAGCCCGGACGCAAAACCCTACGTCGAGGTGGGAACAGTAGTGGAAAAAGGGGATGTGGTCTGTATCATCGAAGCCATGAAGATGATGAATGAGATCCAGGCCGAGACGCGCGGGCGCGTGCTGCGCATCCTGGTAGAGAACGGCCAACCCGTCGAGTACGAGCAGCCGCTCTTTCTGCTTGAGCCGCTGTAAGTAAGAGGAAGAGAATCGGGGCATCGTGTTCAAAAAAGTTCTCATCGCCAATCGTGGCGAGATTGCCGTACGCATCATGCGCGCCTGCCGGGCGTTGGGTATTCCGACTGTGGCGGTGTATTCGACTGCTGACCGGGAGTCGCTCCATGTGCGACTAGCTGACGAACGTGTCTGTATTGGTCCACCGTCTCCGGCAGAAAGCTACCTCAATATTCCGACAATCGTGAGCGCGGCGCTTTCCTTTGGCGCCGACGCCGTGCACCCTGGCTATGGATTTCTGTCGGAAAACGGCGATTTTGCCGAAGCATGCCAGCGGTCTGGGTTAACCTTCATTGGTCCGCGCGTGCGGAACATTCGTTTGATGGGCGATAAGCCTCGCGCTCGCCGGATCATGGAGAAAGCTGGAGTGCCTGTGCTCCCTGGCACCTCTTCCGGCACCACTGAGGTGCGCGAAGCGCAGGCTGTGGCGGCCCATGTCGGGTATCCGGTCTTGATTAAAGCCGCAGCGGGCGGCGGCGGACGTGGGCTGCGCATTGCCCATACACAAGCAGAGCTCGAAGCAGTCTTCTCCGTTGCCCGTGAAGAAGGCGCGGCGGCCTTTGGCAACGGCGCACTCTACATTGAAAAATATCTCCCGCGCGCGCGCCATATTGAATTTCAGATTGTCGCTGACCAGCATCGCAATGTGATTCACTTGGGCGAACGCGAGTGTTCCGTTCAGCGGCGCTACCAGAAAATTCTGGAAGAAGCTCCATCACCTGCACTCAACAAGAAACTGCGGGATCGCATCGGCGCGGCGGCGGTCAAAGCGGCGCAGGCAATCGGCTATACGAATGTCGGAACCGTTGAATTTTTACTGGATGATCAAGGACACTTCTATTTCATCGAGATGAATACTCGCGTGCAGGTCGAGCATCCAGTCACCGAAATGGTTACCGGCATTGATATCGTCCAGGCCAGTATCATGGCCGCCGCCGGAGAGCGAATTCCCTGGCGACAGCGTGATATCGTTCTGTCCGGGCATGCGATTGAATGCCGTGTGGTCGCTGAAGATCCCATCTCTCTGTTGCCATCGCCCGGCGTTATCCGCGGCTATCATGCGCCGGGGGGGATGGGGATTCGCGTCGAATCTGGCGTGACGGATAGTAGTGTTGTGCCGGTGTTCTATGATTCCCTCGTCGCCAAGGTAATTGCGTATGCGTCGACGCGTGAGGAAGCCATTCGTCGCATGCGCGTAGCGCTGGATGAATACCGTATTGGCGGCATCAAAACCAACATTCCACTCCATCAGAAGATTTTACAGGACCCGGATTTTCTGACCGCCAACGTCTACACACGCTACCTCGAGAAGTTTCTCTCCCGCCCTGGTAGCTCGACCAGAGCGTCGGAACCAAACCCCGTAGCCCTTCATGCTTGAGGAGGATGATCATGCGCTTCGACTTGTTGCCTAAAGGGTTGCGCTCTTGTGCGCTGCGGCAGGCGATCTTCGCTATGCGTTTCCTCGTGGGGCTCTCTCTGCTTGTGAACCTGGGCTGCTCCTCGCCGGGTGAGGAGCCTGTTGCTGTTGCTCAGTCTGCTCCTCAGGCGGAGACTGCGACCCCAGCGCCAAGCGGCCCGCCACGCATTGTTTTTCATGACCCAGTCTTCGATTTTGGCAAAGTGGAGCAAGGCGCGCAGGTGAATCATTTATTTCGCTTCACCAATCAAGGCGGACAAGATCTCCGCATCGAGTCCGTGAAAACCTCCTGCGGTTGCACGGCGGCGGTGATTTCGGCGGAAGTGATTCCGCCGGGACAGGAGGGAACGATCAGCGCCACGTTTGACACGACGCATTTTTCGGGTGAAAAAGCCAAAAGTGTTAGCGTCTACAGCAACGACCCGGCGCAGCCGGTCACGACGTTGACGCTGCAAGGTGAAATCACGGTTGAAGTGGCGGTGGATCCGCCGCAGCTCTACCTGGGTCGCGTCCGCCGTGGCGAAGAGACGGTCCGCTCGGTGGATGTGCTTTATGACGCCGCGAAACCGATTGCCATCACCAAAATAGAAAACTCGTCGCCGCTGCTGACGGTTCGCGCCCAAGATCTGGAAAAGGACGGACAGAAAGGCAAGAAGCTCATTGTCACGCTCAAGAAGGACGCGCCCCTGGGTCGCCTGAACGATGAGATTAGAGTGACGACGACGAGCGAGAAACGGCCAGTCGTGGAAATCCCCGTTTTTGGCAGTGTTGAAGGCGACCTCGTGCTCGCGCCGCCGCAGGTGTCCTTTGGCGTTGTGCGCCAGGGCGAGGGAAAAACGCAAGAAGTCAGCATCAAGAACCGCTCGGCAAAACCGATTCACATCGTCAATGTTGAGAGTTCTAATGCCGATATCGCGCCGACGTTGACCACGGTCAAAGATGGAGAAGAATACAAGCTGACCTTGAACGCGAAAAGCGACAGTAAAGCCGGCCGTATTCAGGGCGAGGTGAAACTCTTTACCGATCATCCCGATGAGAAGATGCTAGCCATCCCGCTGTATGGCATGGTGTCCGCAGCGCAGCAGGCAAAACAGTAACATAGTGCTGAGTGCTGAGTGGAGAAAACAGTCCGGCAGTCAGTCTGCATGACTGCGCGACTGAACGACGGTCTGCTCCTGTTCACTGAATGCTAGACATTGCTGTTCCCTCAACAGTATTCCCCTTAACCGAAGCTGTCCAGCGGACGTTGCCTGCGCTGCGGGCTCCGCAGCCTGGAAGCCGCGTGCGCGTGGCGGGACTGCGGAGCGCTGCCCGCGCTTTTTTTCTCGCGCGCTGCTTGCTGCAGGCCCCAGCCCCAACCCTGTGTGTCCTGCCTTCTCAGGACGCCGCGGAGGCGTTTGCCGATGATCTGCGGTTTTTCTTAGGAGGCGAGCAAGGAGCCGGACGCCGGGTGCATGTCTACCCGATGTGGGACGCACCGCCATTTGAGGGGCTTTCTCCCAGTAACGAAATTTTAGCGGCGCAGATTGAAGGACTCTATTATTTACTGTCGACGGAAAATCCGATCCTCGTCACGCCGGTGGAAGCGCTCGTACAGCGCGTGTTTCCGCAGGAAGAGCTGATGGCCGCGACCTGGTCGCTGAAGACCGGATGCGACAAGGCTTTGTCCGATTTGGTAGGCCACCTCGTCCAATGGGGCTATCGCCGAGTGCCATTGGTGGAGGAGAAGGGCGAGGTGGGTGTACGCGGAGGCATCGTCGATCTGTTTCCGCCGCTTGCCGCACAGCCGCTGCGCGTTGAGTTCTTCGGCGACACGATCGAGTCGATTCGCGCTTTTGATCCCTCTTCACAGCGTTCCTTAGGACAGATTGATGAGGCGACTATCCTGCCGATGCGCTTTTTTTCGTCAATCCATTTGCAATCCGCCCGCCGCACGGTCGAGGGCGCCATGGCCGAAAGCGAGATGCCGTATCGTGAACAGCAACGCATTGCGGAGAATTTGAAGAGCGGCTTGCCGTTTCCCGGAGCGGAATTTCTCTTGCCTTATCTGTATGACGCGCTGGAGAGCGTCGCGGATTATCTTCCCGGTAAAACAATCGTCTGGTTTGTAGAGCCCGCCAGCGGGGCAACGGCGTTGGATGAATACTTGAGTGATCTGGCGTCCTCCGCCGCCGCCGCTAAGGCGGCGGGCCGATTTGTCCCGCCGCCTGCTCAGCTCTTCAGTGACCGTTACGAACTGACCTCCCGTCTTACCGCGCACCAGACCATTGCACTGGAAGGGTTAGAGACAGTCGATACGGATCTATCAGTATCGTCTTCCCTGCTTGGCAATCTCAAACCGCAAGCGCACGCCAAGGGGGGCGAACGGAGTCTGGCGCCGCTCGTGGCGCGCGTCAAGCAGTGGCAAGAAGAGCGCGTCCGCGTGTTCCTGGTCGTGTCGAGCACGATGCAAGCGGCTCACCTGCAGAATCTGTTAATTGGCCATGAATTGCGACTGCCGATTCTTGCTGAACCTGCGCAGTTAGAACAAGCGACTGCGCCGCTTGCCGCGATCGTGGTTGGTCATTTGTCGCAGGGTTTTTATCTCCCAGCCGATGGCGTCGCTTTTATCGCTGAGGAAGAGATCTTCGGCGAAAAGCGCCATCGCCGCCGCTCGCGGCCGCGGCCCGTCGCGGATTACTTAACCGGGCTGAGCCAACTCACCTCTGGTGATTATGTTGTGCATGTCGATCATGGCGTCGCCCGCTACCAGGGGTTGCGCCATCTGAGCGTGGCTGGAACGGAAGGTGATTATCTCCACCTTGAGTATGCTGGGGGAGACCGTCTGTACCTGCCGGTCGAACGCATCAACCTGGTGCAAAAATATACTGGCGCTGACGGTCGTGCGCCGGCGCTTGATAAACTGGGCGGCCAGACCTGGGAGAAGACAAAACGCAAAACGCGAGAAGCGATTCTCGCTATGGCGCGCGAACTGCTGGAAATCCACGCGGTGCGCGAAAGCACGGAACGGCCGCCGGTTGCCACGCTGGACGAAGACTATGAGGAGTTTGTGGCGCAGTTTCCCTTCGAGGAAACGAGCGGGCAGCGCACGGCGATTGAGGACGTGCTGGCGGATTTGCGGGCTGGCAAGCCCATGGATCGTCTGGTCTGTGGCGACGTGGGCTACGGCAAGACTGAAGTGGCGCTCCGCGCCGCCTTCCTCACCGTGCAAAGCGGCAAGCAGGTCGCCGTGCTCGTGCCGACGACCATTTTGGCGCAACAACATGCCGAGACGTTTGCACGCCGCTTTGCCGACTATCCCGTGCGCGTCGAACTCCTCAACCGGTTCCGTACTGCACAAGAAGTGAAAGCCGTGCTCCAAGGACTGGCGGCGGGCACGGTCGATATCGTCGTGGGCACGCATCGGCTCCTGCAGCGCGATGTGGTGTTCAAAAACCTCGGTCTGGTGGTCATTGATGAAGAGCATCGCTTTGGCGTCGCTCACAAGGAGAAAATCAAAAAACTCCGTCACTTGGTAGATGTACTGACGCTGTCCGCCACGCCCATTCCTCGCACGTTGAATATGGCGTTAATGGGATTGCGCGATCTGAGCGTCATTGAAACCCCGCCAGTGGACCGGCAGGCGATCCGCACCTATGTCTCGCGTTTTGATGAAGGGCTGATACGATCGGCTATCTTGAACGAACTGGGCCGCGGCGGACAAGTCTTCTTCGTACACAACCGGGTGGAAACAATTGATAAGATGGCGCGGCAACTGCGCGAACTCGTGCCTGAAGCCGCCATTGTCGTTGGTCATGGCCAGATGCCGGAAGCCGAACTGGAGAAAGTGATGCTCGACTTTCTCCACCATCGCGCCAACGTACTCCTGTGCTCTTCGATTATTGAGTCTGGACTTGATATTCCCACGGCGAACACCATTATCATCAATCGCGCCGATCAATTCGGTCTGGCGCAACTCTACCAACTGCGCGGGCGGGTCGGGCGTTCAGCGGTGCGGGCGTATGCCTATCTGCTGATTCCTGGCGAGCACGCCTTGACCGATGAGGCGCGCAAACGCCTGGAAGTGCTGCAAGAATTGGATGACTTAGGCAGCGGCTTCCGCCTGGCGGCGCATGATTTGGAGATTCGCGGCGCCGGCAATCTGCTCGGCAGAGAACAGCATGGCAACGTGGCGGCGGTGGGGTTTGAGTTGTACGCCCAGATGCTGGAAGAAACCGTCCAAGAACTGAAGGGCGGCGAGATTCAGGTGCAGATTGAGCCGGATATCCAACTTGGTCTACCCGCTTATATTCCTGAGGCCTATATTCCTGATGTCAACCAACGGCTGGTGTTTTATAAGAAACTGGCCAATGTGCAGGATCGTAAAGATCTGGAAGACCTGGCGTACGAGATGGAAGACCGCTTCGGACCATTGCCGGAATTAGTCTTGCGATTCATCGAAGTCATGGATCTGCGCCGTGTGTTGCGCGAATACCTGGTGACGGCGGTGTACCGCAAAGCCGATAAGGTGACGTTGCATTTCCATCCCGACGCGCCGATCAAAGGCGAGCGCTTAGTGGCGTTCGTGCAAAAAGATAAAGGCCGCTCACAATTGAGCCCTGATCTGCGTCTGACCTTTACGCTCAAGCCGGACGCCGATGTGATCCTGGCCGTGAAGACGCTCTTGCAGGACCTGAGCGAGTCATGTTAGCCGGGGAAGCTATGAAGAAACGTATATTGCTGTTGTCTGTAGCGCTGTGGGGTTGGACCTTTGCCGGGGCGCATGCCGAGGTGATCAACCGCATTGTGGCCACGGTGGACGATGAGCCGATTACGCTGCATGAAGTCCGCACCTTTGGGAAAGCGCCTGGTCAGCAGGCATTGTTCATGCCTCAGGGCGGAGCAGCGAATATGTCCGATCGAGATATTTTGGAAGTGTTGATCATGAATAAACTGATCAATAAAGAGGTGGAAGCGCAAGGCATCAAGGCAAGAGATGAAGAGGTGGATAACTACATTGAGCGGATCAAGACGCAGAGTCACCTTGATGATGAGCAGTTCAAAGCTGCGCTGGCGAGCCAGGGGTTGACGCTCGAGAGCTACCGGCAACAAGTAGCGGACGAGATCGAACGGGCGCTCCTGGTAAACCGGGAGATTGGCGCCCACGTGAATGTCACTCCCCAAGATGTCGAGCGCTACTACAAGGAGCACAGCGGCGAGTACGCCCAAGCTGAGCAGGTGCGTGTGCGTCACATTTTTCTCCCGCTCGCAGGCAACTCCGAGACAGAAGTCCTTACGCAAATGGAGGAGATCCGCAAACGCGCCGTGGAGGGAGAAGATTTTGCCAAATTGGCTGACCAATATTCCCAGGGGCCGGGCGCCGGCCAGGGAGGCGATCTTGGTTACTTCAAGAAAGGGCAAATGACGAAGGAGATCGAGGACGTTGCTTTCTCGTTGAAACCTGGCGAAGTGAGTCAACCGTTTCGGGCCGGCGCCGGGATTCACCTTATTAAAGTCGAGGAGCATACCCAACCTGGACAACAGGCGCTTGATAAAGACACAGCCGAACAGATCAAGCGGCAACTCTACAACGAAGCCCTCAAGAAACGCTATGATCGCTGGTTTCAGGAAGACCTGCGGTTTCGGCATAACATTGAAAACCTCTTGACCGCTTCTGCCAGCGGGCCGTCCCGCGGTCTGGTAAAAAAAGACGGCGGCCCGGATGAGGGAAAGTCGGCGGCGGAAAAGGACAAGGAGCCGAAAAAGAAAGGCTTCTTGAAGCATCTGTGGCCGTTCTGAAGACGAAGTATGCTTCCCCTCATTGGCGTTTCGATGGGCGATCCGTCTGGGATCGGTCCAGAAATCATTCTGAAGACGGCGCTCCAACGATCTGCAACATATCGCCTGGTCGTACTTGGCGACGTAGCGACGCTGACAGAGACCGCACAGCATCTTGGTCTTTCTTTGCGCGTACAACCGTGGCGTCTCAGTGACTCGTATCCGTCGGACATTGATGTGCTGCCGGTGCTGGAACTCTCCCAGCTCGACACCGCCTATCGGCAACCTGGACGACCAACCGCGGCTGGAGGGGAGGCTTCGTATCAATATGTCGAAACTGGCGTGCAGTTGGCTTTACGCGGCGCCATACATGGGCTGGTCACTGCGCCAATCAGTAAGACCATGTGGCATGCCGCTGGCCGGATGTATCCCGGACATACCGAATTACTTGCCGATCTGACAAAGACCCCTGACGTGCGGATGATGCTGGCCGGCGCTCGTTTACGCGTCATCTTAGTTACGACTCATCTGGCGCTCGCCCAAGCGCCGCACGCGCTTTCCATCGCTCGCATCCTCAAGACGATTGCAATGACGGCGCAGCACCTTGCGCGTTTTCACGGGATGCTGCGTCCTCGTCTTGCGGTTGCCGGACTCAATCCGCATGCGGGCGAGAATGGAGCTTTTGGCGATGAAGAGATACGCGTCATCAGGCCTGCGGTGCAACAGGCCTGCGCCGCAGGCATTGCGGCTCATGGGCCCTTTCCTGCCGATACTGTTTTTGTGCGCGCCGTGCGCGGCGAGTTTGATGGCGTGATTTGCATGTATCATGATCAAGGGTTGATCCCTCTGAAACTGCTCTCATGGGAAGAGGGCGTTAACGTCACGATCGGATTGCCGATTGTTCGCACCTCACCCGATCATGGCACGGCCTTTGATATTGCTGGACAGGGCAAGGCTGATCCACGTAGTCTGCAGGCAGCGATTGCCTTAGCTGTGGAGATGTCGACACACTGGAGGAGGAGTAATGAATCCAGCCATCTTTCGTGAATATGATATCCGCGGGATTGCGGAACACGATTTCGATGCGGATTTCGCGTTTGCCCTTGGACGAGCCTATGGCGCTTTTGTCCTGGCGCAGGGGAAAAAACGTATCGCGGTAGGCCGTGATTGCCGCCTGACCTCGGAAAAGTATGCCGCCGCGCTCCGGCGAGGCATGTGCGCCACGGGTCTGGAGGTGCTCGATGTTGGTCTGTGTCCCACGCCGTTGCTCTATTTCTCGCTGCACTACTACGACCTCGACGGCGGCATTCAAGTCACCGGCAGTCACAACCCGCCGGAGCATAACGGCTTCAAGATTTGTGTCGGGAAGACCACCATTCACGGCGGAGAGATTCAGGAACTCCGTGCTTTGATTGAGCGCGGGGCATTTCCGCAAGGACAGGGGAGAGAAACATCCGCGCCCATTATCAAGCCGTATCAAGAATTTGTCAGTGAACATTTTGGCCGTCTCCAGCGCGAAATCGCCGTGGTAGTAGACGCAGGGAACGCCACGGCCGGACCAGTGGCGCCGGGCATTCTGCGGCGGTTAGGGTGCCGCGTCACTGAATTATTCTGCGATCTGGACGGCCGCTTTCCTCATCATCATCCCGACCCCACCATTCCTGCAAACATGGAGGCATTAGTCACCAAGGTAAAAGAGAGCGGCGCTGAAATTGGCGTCGCCTATGATGGCGATGCCGACCGGCTGGGGCTTGTCGACCGTCATGGCCGGTTGATCTGGGGTGATGAGATGTTGGTGCTGTTCTCGCGTGATATCCTGCAACGACATCCCGGCGCGACGATTGTGTCCGAAGTGAAATGCTCGCAACGACTGTTTGATGATATCGCCAAGCATGGCGGGACCCCTATTATGTGGAAAGCCGGCCACTCGCTGCTCAAAGCGAAGATGCGCGAGACCGGCGCCCTGCTCGGCGGCGAGATGAGCGGGCATATGTTTTTCGCTGATGGGTATTATGGCTACGATGACGCCATTTATGCGTCGTGCCGCATGCTGGATATTTTAAGCCGGACGGGCAAAGAACTGCCTGACTTACTCGCGGATCTTCCTCCAGCAGTCGCGACGCCGGAAATTCGCGTAGATTGCCCGGACGCGTTGAAATTCCGCATCGCCGAGCAGGTGCGCGAACATTTTCGCAAACAGTTTGAGACTATTGACATCGACGGCGTGCGGGTCAAGTTTCCCGAAGGCTGGGGGCTGGTGCGCGCCTCCAACACGCAACCCATTCTTGTCCTCCGTTTTGAGGCGAAGACTCAGGAGAAATTAGCCGAATATCAACGCCTCGTGGAAGGCGTGGTCGAGCAGGTAAAGCAAACGGTGCAGTAGGCGCGCAAGGGACTGGGCTGTTTTCGTTATGGGGGCGAGGTCGCCTCGCCCCTACCGCTCCACACAATACTCTAAATCGCCCGATACGCGGCGAACGATTGCGTAGAGGACCGCGCGTGCGGGTCGGTAATAACATTGACTACTGCCGGCTTTCCAGCTGCTACCGCCTCTGCTGCCCGTTTCAAGGCCGGCAGAATATCTTGTGGTTTGTCAACGTATTCACCATGAGCGCCAAAGACTTCCGCCATCTTATCGTAGCGGCTAAACCCAAGGTCGCGGCCTGCATTCATCACCCCGGCGCCAGCCCAGCCGCCGTTGTTACTGATCACGATGAGGACCGGGATGTTGTGGCGCACCATAGTGTCGATCTCCATGCCGTTCATACCGAATGAACCGTCGCCGCTCATCACGATGACCTGCGTGTTGGGCTTCGCCACCTTGGCGCCAAGACCAAACGGAACGGCGACGCCCATGCAACCATTCGGCCCGGCGTTGACCCGATGCCCGGCGACGTGCGTGGGAATCGTCTGACGGGCAAAATTCAAGGTTTCGTGCCCGTCCACCACGATAATAGCGTCACGATCCATGAAATCACGTACTTCCTTGCACAGCCGCAACGGATGGATGGGCGTCTGGTCGGAGTTGAGCAGCGCCTGCGCCTTTTCCTGAGAACGCTTATCGTAGCCGCGGAGCGTCTCAACCCACGCCAGCTCTTTGCGACCATGGAACACGTCGCGTCCTTCCTTGATAAGCTGCTGCAGCACCATCTTGGCGTCGCCGACAATGCCGACGTCGACGGGACGATTACGGCCGATCTCTTCGTCACAAATATCAACCTGGATAACCTTAACGTCTGCCGCGAACCGCGGCGGCAGCCCAAAGCCGACAATGAAGTTCAGCCGCGTACCGACAAACAGCACCACATCTGCTTCTTTCCAGGCCTGATTGCGCGCGCCTAAGAAACTCAAGCGATGATCCTCTTCGAGCACGCCACGGCCTTGCGGCGTGGTGTAAAACGGAATGCCGGAGAGTTCAACGAACTCTTTCAGCTCTTGCATGGCGCCGGACCAGATAACGCCAGTGCCGGTAATGATGAGAGGCCGCTGAGCGTCCTTGAGCAGCGCGATGGCTTTTTTGACGAGGTCTGGGTCTCCCGAGATACGCGGCACGCTATGCGGCTTTTTGGGAAACAGGACTTCGCTCTCCTCGACATTGCGATACAGCACATCGCCTGGCAGATCGATGTACACAGGACCGGGTTGGCCACTGGTGGCGACACGGAATGCCTTGTTAATAATTTCCGGAATGCGCCGGGTGTCCATGACGCGCTCAGCCCATTTGGTGATCGGCTTGAACATGCCAACTTGATCCATTTCTTGAAACGCGCCCATACCCGCCTGTGAGAGCGCGCTGGCGCCGCCAAGTGCGATAACGGGGACAGCATCAAGATAGGCGTTGCCTACGCCAGTAATGAGGTTGGTTGTGCCGGGACCGGAGGCGGCGAAGCAGACGCCTGGTTTGGCCAGGACGCGACTATACGCATGCGCGGCCATCGATGCGGCTTGCTCATGCCGCACATCTACTGAGCGAAAACCGATTTCGATGCAGCGTGAGGCGACGTCCACCATGGGACCGCCGGTGAGATAAAAAACGGTGTCAACGCCCTCATCCTTCAGCGCTTTCACCACGAGATCATTGCCGCTCGTCTTTGCCATAGCGTACTCCTCCTTTGACAGATGGGTGCTCGCGCATCTTAGCCATACTGCGGGGAAGAATGCCAGAGGGCAGACGTCTCCCAGAAACGGGAGCATGGAGGGGTGGAATGAACGAGAGACAGGAAGAAAGGCTATCTGTTCCTGACGAAAGAGGCGGCGGATGAAGCGTGGGTGCGGCATGCTCCGCAGCGTCTCTCTGCGTTGTCCAGCTTGTCATTACCGTCTAATGAACTTTGACGATCAACATCAGCACTCACCCTCTGCCAGCACAAGAGCTCTGCGCCGGAGGGGCGCGGCGCGCCGTGCCCCTCCGAGGGGTGCGTACGGTATCGAACTTGACTGGCAAAATTCATCAGAAGAGAACTCTTGCCCATTGCGAATGACGGGGGTGGAGATGCTTCTCTTGCTTGACTCAGTACTCACTGGAATACCGCTTTACGCAAGACGACAAGATATCACTTCAGCTTGAGCGGGATCTGCCTTACTGTGCTCAGTCGATCATCACCACCGTATCCACTGAAAGAAACGCCACGCTCATAGCAGGAGCGTTATGAACGTAGCCAACGCGACCTAAAGCGTCGATGAGAATAATACCAGCCTCACTATTAGTGCGCTTCTGAAAGAGATGGATCGCACGCCGCGCCGCTTGCGTTGGCTCGATGCCGCCGCGTAAAAATTCCACGGCAGTCCGAGCGAGTGTCGTGCGAATGATCGCCTCGCCGGCGCCAGTGGCGGAAGCCGCGCCGAGGGAGTCGTCCGCGTAGGTCCCAGCGCCAATGACCGCGGAATCCCCAACGCGGCCAGGATACTTGTTGAAAATACCACCCGTGGACGTCGCGGCAGCCAACCGTCCCTCTTTGTCAAACGCAACCGCACCGACCGTGCCGGGTTCGCCCGACGTCTGCGCGTCGCGCCAACGCTGGCGCTGCAGCTCAGTGATCAATCTATCTTGCGTGACTTCGGCAAATCCTTTCTCTCGGGCGAATCGCTCCGCACCTTCGCCCACGAGAAACACGTGCCGACCCTCCTCCATCACTGCTTGTGCAAGAAGAATTGGGTTTTGCACCGTGCGCACCGCGCCAACGGCGCCACAGCGAAAGGTCGAGCCTTCCATCAATGAAGCGTCCATTTCCACGGCGCCGTCCTGATTCAAACATGAGCCGACGCCGGCATTAAAGGCGGGATCGTTTTCCAGCTCAACCACCGCCCGTACGACGGCGTCAAGCGCCGCGCCGCCCTGTGTCAGAATAGACCAGGCCGCCATAAACGCCTGGCGCAGACCGTGCTCGCGCGCTTGATGAAGGTCCGGAGCTGGGGAACCAGCTCCGCCGTGGAGAATCAGAGAAGGAGTCATTAGTCCATAGGGTCTATAGGGCCTATAGAGTCCATTGGGTTAAAGATAAGGCTCAATGGACACACTGGACTCAACGAACCCACTCGACCTAGAGATTCAGCGTTTGCGCGACGACTTCGCGGTGCACAGGCGCGCTGCCGAACGCAGCTTCTCCGGCGAGTCCGCGGCGGTAAAATAAGTGCATGTCGTGTTCCCACGTGAAGCCAATACCGCCATGCACCTGGATGGCTTCGCTGGTGACCGTTTTGCACATGTCGCTGCAATACGCCTTGGCCATCGGCACGGCTTGTCGAGCCTCTTCAACATTTTCATCTACCGTCCACGCAGCGTAATACGTCAGCGAGCGGGCGTTCTCGACCTGCACCATCATATCAACGCATTTGTGCTTGACAGCTTGGAAACTGCCGATCGGCTTGCCAAACTGCACGCGTTCTTTTGCGTAGGCCACTGCCATATCAAGTGCTTTTTGGCCCGTGCCAACCATCTCAGCGCAGAGACCCGCCATCGCTTGATCAAGCACACGGCGAAGCACGGCCCAGCCTTTGCCGACCTCACCAAGCACGTGTTGCCGTGCGACCGCTACCTCCTTGAACGCGACATGGCATTGCCGCCGGGTCATATCGACCGTTTTCAGTTGCGTCGTCGTAACGCCGGGGGCTTTGGCGTCCACCAGGAACAGCGTGACGCCGTCTTCAGGGCTACTCCCTTGAGACGTGCGCGCCGCGACGACAATTTGATCAGCGACGTGCGCATCGGGCACGAAAAATTTTTCACCAGAGAGGATGAAATCATTGCCTTTCGCCGTCGCTGATAACCCTACACCTGCGGCGTCGTACCGTCCGCTCTTTTCCGCCAGCGCCAGCGTGACGATATGGTTGCCTTCAACGATTTTGGGCAGAAGCGCAGATTTCTGTTCTGCTGAACCGCCGCTAAGAATAGCGGTGGTCCCGAGCAACGCCGTGGCGAAGAAAGGTCCCGGAAGAAGCGACTTCCCCGTCTCTTCCAGGATCACGACGAGATCAAGAAAACTCCCTCCGGCGCCGCCGAACTCTTCCGGCACGATGATGCCCAACCAACCAAGCTGGGCGATCTTCTTCCACAACTCGGTCGCGTGCGCGGTGTCATCCGCCATCATTTTCCGCACGAACGTGGTTGGACATTCGTTATCGAGAAATTTTCGCGTTGCCTCGCGCAGCGCCTCTTGCTCTTCGGTGAAACCGAAATTCATATGTCCTCCTTACAGCAGCTGTTCGCTTTTAGCTCTTCGCTCTTAGCAAAGCAAAGGCTACACAATCGCAAAGCTCAGAGTTATGTTTCTCTTTTTGGCTAACAGCTAATAGCTAATGGCTAATAGCTGTCTCACCCTTTCGGCAATCCCAGCACGCGATCGCCGATAATGTTGCGCATGACTTCTGAGGCGCCGCCCGCGATGGTGTAGAGTCGAGTCGCAAGCACGCGGCGCGACCAGACGCCGTGATCCAGTCCTTTTCCTTCACCTAAGGCAATTTGGCTGAACGGGCCAAGGAGTTCGGTCGCGAAGTGCGCGAGGCGCAGGTTCAATTCGCTAGCGGCCAGTTTACCGATCGAACCTTCGGGGCCGGGCGGTTCGCCGCGTAACTGTTTCGTCAACTGACGGAAGCTATTGTATTTAATAGCTTGGGCTTCCACGTAGAACTGCGCAATCTTTTGCCGCACGGCAGGATCTTCTGTCGCCGTATGACCGTTCATGCGCAGTCGACCCGCCAACTCGCCCAACTGCTGCAACAGCGGCTCTATTTGATAGACAATGCCGAAATTGACACGCTCAAACATGAGCGTGGTCACCGCCACCTGCCAGCCCTGGTTCTTTTCGCCGACAAGATTAGCTTTGGGAACACGGACATCTTCAAAAAACACCTCGTTGAACTCCGCGTCGCCAGTAATCTGCACGAGCGGGCGTACGGTAATGCCGGGCGTCTTCATATCCACCAGCAGGTAAGAAAGTCCTTTATGCTTTGGCGCGCCGGGATCGGTGCGGACAACCAGGATGCAGCGATGGGCTTTGTGCGCATAACTGGTCCACACCTTTTGTCCGTTAATAATAAAATCGTCGCCTTCCTCAACCGCGCGCGTTTGCAATGAGGCAAAATCAGACCCTGAGCCCGGTTCGGAGTAGCCCTGACACCAGATCTCATCTCCACTCAAGATTTTGGGAATGTACCGTTTCTTTTGCTCCTCCGTGCCCCAGTGCATGAGCGTGGGACCGACAATATTGATGCCCAACATATTCGCCACGCCCGGCGCGCGCACGCGCGCCATCTCCTGTTGATAAATTGCCTGTTCAATGACCGTGGCGCCGCGACCGCCGTACTCCTTTGGCCAATGAATGCCGACCAGGTTGGCGGCGTGCATCCGTTTTTGCCAGGCGAGCTGGATCTGGAAACGCTCGTCTTCATCGAGCTCCTCGAAGGCGTTGGGGTCGTAGTCTGTGGGCAGATTCGCTTCGAGCCAGGAGCGCAGTTCCTGGCGGAACGCCTCCTCTTGCGGGGTGTAATCAAAATCCACGACGCATGTCCTCTCTCAAAAAGTAGCGGGCGAATTATAGAAAAAGATAGGACTATGGGCTAGGGGCTAAAATAGGTAAGCTAAAAAAGTAGGACAGCTGAAGGAGACTCACGATAGCTCACAAGTTTTCAGGACAAAAAGTGTCTGTACTTCTCAAGCCAAAAAGAGGCGGCATTCGATAGGCTCCGCTTCCTCGCGGTTCACTTTGTTACTTTTCCACCATTTCAAGTGCGTAACCGTAGGCCCATGCTGCCTTCTCCAATTTTTTCATCTGCAAGCAGTTGATTGATGACGTTGCTCATCGCCGCCTCCAATTGAAATCCGGTACGGCTGAACCCGAACACGGCCCGGACTTCATTGATCAGTTCTGATCGAATAAAGCTATGCCCGGAGCGCAATACTAGCAGCACTGCCGCACGATATTCATCCGGAGCGATGCGCTCTGCCGGGATGCGAGTGCCGGCGCGTGACCGCACGGTACAGCGTCCATCTGGATGCAGGATAAAACTGTCTCGTTGCACGAGCAGTCCGTCTCGCTCTGCTGCTTGACATACCTCAGCAATTCTTGTCGAGATGCGAGAGCCAAGGCGCGAGCCCCACATGCTTGCGACCCGAGCGGCAAGGTCCGTGAAATGTAGGGGAGCCTCAGTTTCGACCACGGCAGTGATAGCCTGGAGTAGTTGATGAGTCGGCGCGGCAAGTATTTCTTTCCCTGCGTAGCGCCCTTCTCCTTTGGTAAAACGATAAGGGGCAGCGGTGGGGCGCTCATACTCGTTAAGCTCGGACGTCGAAGCGGTCATGGATGAGGTGCTTTCCTCTGCCGCCCGCGCTGCCTCTCGTATTCGAGCTTCACGTTCGGCCTCGGCCTCTTCCTGCGCGTGTTTACGTGTCGCTGCAATAAGGCCCAAGAGACGCTCGATTTGACCATGCCGATCTTTGAACCAATCAGTTGACCAGATGCGGTGAATCGTCCAGCCACGAGCTTCGAGCACTTGTTGACGTAAGCGATCGCGGTCGCGAGCCGTCTCTGATGAATGATAGGCAACACCATCGCACTCGAGGCCACAGAGGAATCGTCCAGGCGCGCTATCATCCACAACGCCAAAATCGATGCGATAGCCCGCGACGCCAACTTGTGGAATGAGCGTCAGGCCACGACGAGTCAGTTCGGTATAGACCTCACGCTCAAATGGCGAATCGGTATCAGCAGTGGCGTTCGCCATAAGGCTCTCAAGCCGCCCTCGTTCGGCATACAAGAGAAATTCACGCAACAGCTTCGGTCCTTGTGAGGCGGTCGCCGCGACATTGATTTCATCGCCTCTCATGGAGGAAAAGACGCACATCTGCTTGCGGGCGCGGGTGGTGAGGACATTGAGGCGTCTCCAGCCGTTTGGGCCGTTCACAGGCCCAAAATTGTATCTCAGACGGCCATCCGGGCCCTTCGCATAAGTAACGCTGATAAAGATCACGTCTCGCTCGTCACCCTGGATATTCTCTAAGTTTTTGACGAAAAACGGTTCCTCTGTGGTGCGTGAGAAGAAGGGCTCAAGACTCGGCTCGGCGCGCCGCCGCCGCTCCAGCTCGTCCTGAATGGCAAGTTGCTGACGCAGGTTAAAGGTGCCCACACCGAGTGAACGTTCAGGGTGGGTTTTGGCATGACGAACAACTGCGTCTGCGACGCGCCGAGCCTCGACCAGGTTTAAGCCTTTCCCCTCATACACGCCGTCCTCAACATACTCAAACCGTAACCCGTTTCTTTCCGTTCCGGTTTCGACACTGGGGAAAGTATAGAGGTCGGCGTCGTAGAAGCTGACGTTTGAAAACGTAATCAATGACTCGTGCGTGCTGCGATAATGCCATTTGAGGCGGCACTGCGGCGTTCCCGCTCCCATGAATTCCTCGAGAATGCTCTCGCTGTCCTCAAAAAGTGGCATGCCGTCTTCATCGACGGGCGCAGTAGTTTGCCCATTTATCACCGCAAAGAAGTTTGTTGGAGGAAGCTGTTTCGGGTCGCCCACGACCGCCAACTGTTTCCCTCGAATGATAGCGCCAACCGCATCTTCTGCCGGCAGCTGGGAGGCTTCGTCAAAGATGACGAGGTCAAAGCTTGGTGTGGAGCCATCGAGGAATTGCGCCACCGAAAGTGGGCTCATCAAAAAGCAGGGCTTGATGGCGCGAATGGCGGCTTCGGCCTGTTTGAAGGTTTTCCGTAACGGGCTCAAATTCCTTTGTTTTGCCATTTCTCGTCTCAGAAAGGGCAGGGCGGCGGCAACCTCAGGTGCGCGCAATCGCTGCTGTACAGTGTCGCGCAGTTTGCTGACCAACGCAGCGCGGTTCTCTTGCAGGACGCGCTCATCAAGCGCACGGAATTCGGCGATGCGCTGCTCGTGGGTCAGGGTATGGAAACCGCGCAGCATTGGACGCACCTGCATGACGCTGGCTAACCATTTCTGGTAGAAGGCGCGCAGAAACGCTGGGGCAAGTTCGGAAAAAGCAATCTCGCCCGCCATGGCCGCTGGCAGCAGCTCTGCCGCATGCCCCGCCGCGACAACTTGCCGTGCGGACTCGAACGAGGCCCAGCGGGGACCAAGCCGGATACTCTCCTGCAGCGCTGCGATACGTTCGGCGATAGCCTCGAATGGCGCATCGGATAAGTAGTGCTCTGGCCACCCTAACGCGGTTTTCAGAGAGGTGAGCAAAGAAAGAAGCGTCGTGGAAATTGCTTTCAACCTGGCAATGGCAGATACATCGGGCGACGGCTGCGAGGCGATCGTGAGTGCCTGTCCACTCAACCCATGACGAACACACAAAGCGCGAAACTCGACCACCCAGTGGACATAATTCTCCAGTACATCCCAAGAAGAGTGTTCGCCTTGCCATAAGCCGCCGAAGAACTGTCTCCCCAGTGTATCTTGCCCTGCGAACGTCCGTTGCTCACGGCGGAGCTGGTCGACCGTTCGTAGTTCCTCCGCCTGCTCCAGCAAAGAACCATGAGCTGCAGGCAGTCGATATGAACGCCAACGTTTCTTGATGGCGCGATAACGGCGATCGAGAAAAGAGAAGAGGCGCGAAAATCCTTGCGACTTCCGCTCGATGTAGGCAATGTCGTCCGCATGGTCGCGTTCCAGCGTTTCGGGAATGAACCGCTGACCAAGATGCGCTTTCAGTCGTGCGATTGTACGACCACGTTCGATTAAACCCGTGGCTTCAGGCGGCGCGGTGTTCCAGGCCGCGTTTTCGAGAACAGCAAGCGGCGCTCCGGGAGAACGCGCCAGCACGGCGGCCACTGCCATCGCCGTTTCCACGTCGGCAAATGTCCGGAGAGGTGGAAGTCCGAAAGCGGATTCAACGTCCTGAGCACAATGAGTGAGATCCCTAAGGGGAGTGCGCAGTGCGTTAGTGAGCGTAGCAATCGTGTCGAGGTCGTCTTCCGTATAAAAAGTTCGTGTGGAATCGCGCCACGGATGAGCGCGAGGATCGCCGACAGCGCCCGCCGCCGCCACAAGGTCACTGAGGGCTCGTGTCGTTTCTTCGAGTTGCGTAAGCGTAATCGTTTCAATCGGACAGGAGAGTTGATGTTTGGGCGCATGCCAGACCTTGCCGAGTTCTCCGTACGCGCGATAGGGAGAAATTCCCAGCGCGCCATAAGGGGTATGCACGGCTTGGGCATACTCCGTCAGTGCGGCTCGCACCTGAGGAAGACGCTGAGTCGAGGGCTCCGGGGCGGTCACTCGCTGCAGGGACGCATCAACGGCGCTCGCGAGTTCCTGCATGACTGCTCTCTTATTTGCCTTTGTGGAATGGATTTCCAGGCAGAATTCACCTAGCCCGGCGCTGACCAACCGGCTATGGACCACCTGCAATGCGGCCATTTTTTCCGCGACAAAAAGCACGGACTTCCCCGCGGCAAGAGTCTGGGCGATGAGATTGGTGATCGTTTGCGATTTCCCTGTTCCTGGAGGCCCTTCAAGGACAAGATCATAGTTGCGGGCAACAGCGGCGATTGCACGGAGTTGACTGGAGTCAGCGTCAACCACCTGGAAAGTGGATTCCGGTGGAAAATCGCGGTCAAGGTCCATCGAGCGTACCTCAGGAGGGAGTCCGTTAAAGTACGGGCCAGACCGCGTCACAAGTTGGCGGATAAGCCGGTGATTCGTCAGCGCTGGAGTATTCACTTCGAGGTCTTTGTACATGACAAATTTTTGAAACGAAAAGAGGCCCAAATGTATGTCGGTTTTTACTGACCATCCCTTGTGGGGCACAAGCGTCTCGCTGACTTCCTTGAGAAAAGCCTGAAGATCATAGTCATCAGGCATGGAGCCGGAGTCCGGCAGCTCAGGCAGGACGATGCCGAAGCCGCGACGGAGGTATTCCAGCAGCGCTGGATTGACCATCGGTTCATCATCCGTGGCTTTCACGATATACCCGGTCCGTGCGGATTTTCGCGTCAGTTCGACAGGAATAAGGAGCAGCGGAGCCTTGAACACCTCGTTGGAATCCGCCGATTCTGTGTAGTGCAACATGCCAAGCGCGAGAAAGAGGGCGTTGACGCCCTGTTCATCGATGATAGCGCGCGCCTGCTCATCGATACGACGGAGAGAAGTATCGAGTTGCTCCGGGAGTGAGGCGGTTTGTAGCACATCATCCGTGTGGCGGTCAGCAAGAGTTTCGGTGTCATAGGGAACCAAATCTTGAGACGGCGCGACGTTCAGGTCATCGTCAAGAGGCGCGATGGTTTCGTTCCCCGGCGTGTGTGAGGAAGCAAGAGACCCCTCCTCATCTGTTGCTGCTCTTTCTGCATCCTGGCTGGGCGTAGCTTGATGCTTAGGCGAGGCTGGTTGGAACCGCATTCCCGCCCGCTTGAGACATAGATATCGGAAGACTTCCGCTGGTTGTTCGTCAATAATGGTGATCGTTGAAATTTTATTAATTTTGAAATTCAATGCTCGATTACGTTTGCTCAGGTCGATGAGTTTACGCTTCCAGTTCTCGACGGAGGCGATGATACGGGCCTCGACAGGCCCGGTGTGGCCCATGGAACCGGAGGAGCTGTCGGAAGCAGAAGCTGACGCTTGTGGCATAAGAAGGAACCTTTTTCGTTAAATCTTAACCTAAAAAGTGTAAGAATAGGAAGGTTTTGTCAAATGATATAAGAGAGTGGGGGGCGGACCATTGACAGGTCGAGAGACCAGGAAGTAGCGAGCGGATTACAGAAAAAGATGGGACTGCGGCCTAGGGATTGGGATTGCTCGATGGGTATGATTTGCGAGTGAGAATGACGGCGGGCGGGTGAGTCTCCCTCGAAGCACTCCTGCATTCGTACAGTCTCGTGCGTTGTCCCAAACAAGAGATGTCCCGCTCGGTTGATTTATCCCCCCATGACTTCCTGCCGCACGATTTTCGCCCCGCCCACCAGCGCTTGCAGTTTGGCGCGGGCGAGACCGCGCGAAGAGGCCGAGAAGCCACAATCACAGGTCAGGTAGAGCTTCTCAGGTTTGACGTGCTGCAACACAACGCGCACCCGCTCGGCCACGTCTTCCGGCGTCTCTAAATACATCGATTTGACATCGACAACACCGGCGGCGAGTTCTCGGTCGTCGCCGTACTGGCTCCAGAGTTCGATCTCCGCCATTTCACGGTTGGCGTATTCGAGCGCGAATTGCTCGGCTCTGGCGTCGAGGATGCCTGGGAAAAGTGGTTTGTAGGTGCGCTTCATCGCTGGCCGACCCTGATTATTGCCGAAGCAGATATGCAGGGCGATTTTCGCGTTCACGCCTTCGACTGTTTTGTTAAACAGCTTCACAGCTTCGGCGACTGGCAGGTGCGGCGTGCGACCCGCGGCGGAGGGTTCATCCACCTGGATGAACGTTGCGCCGGCCGCGACGAGTTGTCGCAATTCGCGGTTTACCAGTTCGGCAAGATCGTACAGCAAGGCCATATAGTCGTCGTTCGCATAACCGCCTTTCGGCGTGATAGGCAGACAGATGGTGAGCGGTCCTGGACAGCAAATCTTGAGCGGTTTGTCAGTGAGCGTGCGGACGTAAGTGAATTCTTGCACAAGGCCGAAGCCGTCAGGAGCCGAGACGCGCTCCACGGTCTCAAAGCGCGGCGCGCTATCGTAACTGACGACCCCGAGTTTGCGCTGCGCGGGGATCTGTTTGAGGCCTGAGAGTTTTTCGACGACGTTCCACAAAAAACGCTGCCGCCGGATCTCGCCATCGGTCAAGATATCTAGTCCGGCTTCTTCCTGATCCCAGACGGCGATCTTGATCGCGTCTTGAATCGCCTCTTCCATATCCGCCGGGCCGGCGTCACCTGCCCGCAGCACCCGGCGTGCGGCCAGAAGCCAGGAGGGTGAAGCGTAGGAACCCACCCCCATAGTAGGCAGGAGCCCTAAGTCTTTTCCGCTTACGCTCGCCATTGTCGCCTCCTCTTCCCTCACGGGATTACAACGATTCGGGAAACAACGCGAGCAGGTCCGCGCCCTTCGGCGTTTTCCAGGGGCCGCGCACCATGTACGTTTGCAGCGCTTCAACCCGAAAGCCCATTTTCATGATGTCAAGAAATAATTCATGATGCCGGGTCGGAAAGCGCATGCGCAACGTTCTTCCGTGCTCCCGTTCGGCGGCGTGGGAGATCAGCGCTCGCAGGGCAGTGGGGTCCGATGCCGCCGCCGGTCCCAGAAAGACCGCGTCTTCCATACGCAGCATGCACAGATAGCCCGATAATTTCCCATCCAGGAAACTCATCAACTGATGCGACTGCTGCAGAAAATAGTGGATATCTTGCGGGCGAGCGATGCCTGTCAACTTAGTGTCAAGAGCCGAGATCCGCGCCGCGTCGTCTATCGTCGCTTCGCGAATGGCGACGCCACGCGGCCGCGTGGCCGGCCGCACGTCTTTGCCGCTCAGTGAGGCGATGGCGCCGCATGCGACAAAGCCCAACTTACTGTAGAGAGGAAACGAAACGGTGTTAAAAGCATCTTGTACGAGGCGGAGCGAGAGACAGTGGCGGCCTGCACGAATGACCGTCATCATCAATTCCTTGCCGACGCCCTTACTCTGGCAGGCCGGATCAACAGTAATGGGACCTATGCCGGCAGTCGCTCCTCGAATATGGAGAAAACCGGAACCGACGACTTTCCCGCCCTCTTCAGCTACGAAACACTCTTGCGGCTCCAGCTGCAAATAGCCCCGAGCAAGCGCGACCCCCACGTCCGGCGAAGGAAATGGCGGCGGAAACCCGTGCCGAGCAAAGACGTCATTAAAGGCGGCAACGATAATTTCTCCTGCACGAACGACGTCTCGTTCCTCCATGCGACGAATCATGTCTGTCTCTCCCGTTTCCCGAACGACGATTGTGCCCTGAGTTGAGAGTCTCGCCCTTGTAGCAAAAAAGCAGGGGAGTGTCTGCTCCATCTCCGAGCGCTCCTTGTCTATGTTGTTTCCTACGGTTTCTGCTCTTTCTCCCCCAGAACGTCCATGGTAACGTAGGCCGGTTTTGTGAGAGGAGCATGAACGATGGAAACTTTTGGTGAGCTTGCGCCGTCTCCCCGTGTGTTATTAGGTCCTGGTCCGAGCAATGTGCATTCCCGGGTGCTGAAGGCGATGTCAACTCCGCTCGTGGGTCACCTGGATCCTGAGTTTTTACAGCTTATGGAAGAGACCAAAGCGTTGCTGCGCGCCGTATTTCAAACAAAAAACACTCTGACCTTGCCAATCTCCGGGACGGGGAGCGCAGGCATGGAAACCTGCTTTGTCAACCTCCTCGAACCCGCCGACGAGGTTATCGTTGGGGTCAATGGCGTCTTTGGCGCGCGCATGGTGGATGTCATTGAGCGCTGCGGCGCCAGGCCGGTGAAGATCGAAACTGAATGGGGCAGGGTCTTTACTCCTGAACAAGTCCAGGCGGCGCTCAAACACTGCGCGCGGCCAAAGCTTGTTGCGCTCGTGCATGCGGAGACCTCGACCGGCGCCTGGCAACCGCTTGAAGAGATCGCGACACTTGTCCATGCCGCCGGGGCGTTGTTTGTGGTTGATACCGTCACATCGTTAGGGGGATGCCCTGTCAAAGTCGATGAATGGGGCATTGACGCCTGTTATAGCGGCACGCAGAAGTGTTTAAGTTGCCCACCGGGTCTGTCGCCGGTGACGTTTGGCCCCGCCGCGCTGGAGGTCGTTCGCAAACGGAAAACGAAGGTCCAAAGCTGGTATTTGGACCTCGGCATGATCGAAAAATACTGGGGCGAAGAGCGCGTCTACCATCATACCGCTCCCATCTCTATGAATTACGCCCTGCGCGAAGCGCTGCGTCTCGTACTCGAAGAAGGATTGGACGCACGATTCCGTCGGCATGAGCTCAACCATGAAGCGCTGGCTGCAGGGCTCGTCGCCATGGGGTTGTCGCTAGCGGCTCAAGAAGGACATCGTCTGTGGACGCTGAACAGCGTCACAATTCCTGCCGGAGTTGATGACGCCGCCGTGCGCCGTCAGTTGCTGGAGGAGTATAGTATCGAAATTGGCGCCGGGCTCGGACCGTTGCGCGGCAGGATCTGGCGCATCGGCTTGATGGGAGAATCAAGCACGCGGAGCAACGTCTTGCTCGTGCTCAGCGCTCTGGAAGAAATTCTGCGCAAGCAAGGCTACGCTTGCGCGGCTGGGGCTGGAGTGAGCGCTGCACAGGCCGTGTATGCCGCGGCATAAATCGTCTTTTACCTGTGGACTCCCTCGCCCCTCGCGGGAGAGGGACAACGGTTTGGCATTCATTAGACACGCGCGTTTGTGGGTCCTTTCTCCCCTGGTGGGAGAGAGATAGTAAAGAGGGGGCGCCTAAGCATTGTGGCCCTTCTTATGGCGAAATTCTCATTCCACTATCTCTTTCTACTCCTCACTCTTTTCTGCGGCTGTAGTCCTACCCTGTACGGCCCGCTGGAGCGGCTTGAGCCCGGACAGTTCCCTGTTTTTCACGATGATCTCGATCGCGTCTCCCTTCAGACCGCCGTGACGCGCAGTGCGGCGGTGCTCCAGAAAAAAGAGGCTGGCGAGTTGCTCTCTTTTGGCGGGCAGCGTATCGCCGGCGCACGCGTGCGAGACAGCCTGGCGGCGTTTTTGGCGGTGCTCGAGAAAGGTGGGGATATTCAGTCTGCGCTCCGGCGTGAGTTTGACGTGTACCGCGTAGCGCTTCCGGTTCTCTTTACTGGGTACCACGAGCCGCTGTTGCATGGCAGCCGCGTGCGGACGAAACGTTTTCGCTATCCTATTTATCGTCCTCCTGACGATTTGGTGGAAATCGCAGCCGCCTCTTCCCCAGGCGGGGAAAGACAGTTTGGCCGGGTCATGAACGGACAGTTGTTTCCATATTTCTCCCGTGAGGAAATTGATGGAAAAGGCGTATTGCGGGGAAAACGGTATGAGCTGTTCTGGGTGGATGATCCGGTGTCGCTCTTCTTGCTGCACGTGCAAGGATCAGGACAAATACGGCTGCCTGATGGAACGCGCGTGGGAGTGGGATACGCCGCTTCGAACGGGAGACCCTATCGCAGCATCGGTAAAATACTGCTTGACCAGGGAAAGCTAGCGCCCGGAGAGGCGACGACTCCCGCAATTCGTCGTTATTTGCAAACACATCCAGCTGAACAACAAGACTTGTTCTTTGCCAATCCGCGGTACGTTTTTTTTCAGGAGACGCCTCCCACTGGACCTCGCGGCAGTTTCGGTGCGCCGCTCACGGCTGGACGTTCACTCGCGGTCGATCCCAGGATTTATCCCCTTGGCGCGTTGGGATTCGTTCGTACGCGAAGACCAATAGTAGGGGCAAGGGGGCAGGTGTCGTGGAAAGACTTCTCCCGGTTTGTCCTCTTGCAAGACGCCGGCGCGGCCATTACTGGTTGGCGTCGCGCCGATCTTTTCTGGGGCGCGGAGGCCGAGGCCGAGGCTGGGCTGATGGCGCAAGAGGGAGAGATGTATCTGATAGTGAAGAAGCCATAAGGCGTGTGAGATGTTTCTCTACGATGTCCTCTCCTGGAGGGAGGGGAACAAGACGAGGGAGTTAGCCGGACGTTCTGTTGGGAAATGCCTTGAGACAAAACTCTGAGGCAAGGTGCGAGCAGTTTGTCATTGCGAGGAGCGGTACGCAACGAAGCAAGCTCTGTGTGGGCAAAGATTGCTTCGCTCCGCTCGCAATGACAGCGTAACCATAAGATACAGAAGGGAGTTTTGTCCCATAGTCCTTAGGGAAATACCGGCCGCCGCTTCCGCCACTTCGTCTGCGCTTCATAGGCATGTCCGACTTGCAATACGGTGACTTCGTCAAACGGCTTCCCGACAATCTGCAACGCGAGCGGCAGACCTGAGGTTGTAAAGCCGCAGGGAACTGTCAGCGCCGGCTGTCCAGTGAGATTGAACAGACACGTAGCGGAAATAAGCGCCGAGATGAGACTACTCTCTTTCCCGTTGATCGTCGCTGAACGAGCGTCGTGTAACGGTGGAGGAAGAAGTGCGCCAGGCGTGAGAAGAGCATCGATGTTGGCGCAGACGGCGAGCATGTCGCGACGGAATTGGGCTCTGGCGCGCTGCGCTTTGACATAGTCGCTGGCGAGTATGCTTTTGCCCTGCTCAAGGAATTTGCGCACGCTGGGACCGTAATCTTCAGCTTGCTTTTGTAAATAAGGCTCGTGCCAGGCGTTCGCTTCACCATTCAGAATTGGCAGCGCCAGTTGTGTCCATACAGGTTCTAAGCACCATAGACGGCTGTCAGCCGTTAGCCCTCAGCGGTCAGCGGGTGCATAGCAAAATTCTGGCTTTTGGGGAGCAGCTCCCCAGGGAGAGGGGCACGGCATGCTGTGCCCCTACGAGCGGTAGACAATGAGCAGAAAATGGATAGGCGCCTGCGGTCAGCAAGAGCAAGCTTCAGACTGTAGGGGTGGAAAGCCTCGCTTCAGTCTTGTCTGAAAGCCTCGTTTTCTTGTTGGCTAAACGCTGCCGCCTGACCGCTAAGTGCTGACCTTGCTTGACACTTTGCCAAGTCAATGACACCATGCGGCGGGTATTTTCTCACGGAGCGTTGTCTTGAGCGACGTGCGAGAGTTCGCGGGCCGTCGCGAAGGGGAGAAGGTCGTGCTCAACAGCCGCTTGGGACGGCGGTTGATGCGCCATTTCAATAGATCGGGCCTGTCTACCCCATTGAAGCGGGGTATTGAAGCGGCAAGCAGAATAAAGTCCTGAGGTTCTTCTGCTTTCTCTCACCAGCGCCCGATTTCTATGGAGAAGCGCAGCATGCAAGTGCAATGGAAAAAGGAGGAATGACTACAATTTCACAGGGTTGTGTAAAAAGATGAAACAAATTCCTTACTGGCGCCTCTCTTGCTCTCAGAGCGCAAGGCAACGAAGCATGAGGCACAGTATGGATTCTCTGCACATGATGTTATTTCTGCATGGCGCCTTCGGTGTGATTGTGATTGCTGTTTTGGCGTACATTGCCGGTGGGAGGCGGCCTGAATTGCGGTTTACGTTGGTGGTGTCGCTCTTGTTATTAGCTGCGCTTTTTGCTTTTTTACCGTTCATCCCGGCGTTACACCACGAAGCAATACGCTTTCCTGGAAAGAAGATTCCGCTGTAAGCGGGGGGTCATAGGAGATGGATATCCTCACATTGATTGCGAATTTACGACGGCAGGGGTTTCAGTTAACCCCACGGGGGGACAAGCTCGCTGTGTCTCCAGCGAGCAAACTTACGCCTGAACTCACCGAATTACTCAGAGCTTATAAGCCGGAAATTCTTCGCTTGTTGCGTTCTGGGCTCGCGCCCGCCAAGAAGGAACCCACTGTCCTCTACCATCAAGAGCCAGAACCGTGTCCGCGCTGTGGACAGAAGGTGTGGTGGATTACGTCGTATTACTCCCGCGTGTGTCACTCGTGCTATCCAGCACCGTCTCGCGATGTCGTGTTGGAGTGGATGAAGCCGCAGGATCTATAATTCCTGAGGTTTCACGTAGCGTCTCTCTCTCTCTCTGTCTGTGCTGCCTGTTGCTGTTGTGTCTCGGCGCGACGGGGCGTCCCATGGAACGCCCCGTTGTGTTGCTATAATGTAAACGTGAAATCCTTGACCACAGCGCCAGGCATCCGGCTGCTCGCGGTTGAACGTGCGCCGTAGGTGCTCGAATCGAGCAGGAGTTCACGTTCTGCAGTTAACGCCACGAGGTTCTCTCCCAGCATACGGTACAGCGTCTCGTCGAAACGCATGACGTTCAGCGGCGCTTGAATAGCGCCGTTTTCTACCCAGAAGGTGGCGAACCGCGTCATGCCGGTGATGCGGCAAGCCACGCGATCCGAATAGTTCAGGTACCACACATTGTTAATGTACACGCCAGTATCGAGACAGGGCAAAATCTCGCTGTCCGGCAATGTTCCTGCCGCCATGACGAGCGACTCCGGCATTTCCCCGCTGGACGCACCGTTGGTGGGTGCGCCATATTCCTTGGCGGAACGCGGCGACACTAGACACTCACGAAAGGCGCCGGCGTCGATCAGCGTCACCCGGTCCGGTTTCATAAACCCGGCCTCTTGAAAGTTAGGACCGACGCCCTCGGCCGTGTTCTCCTCCAGCGTGACCATCGGATGCAACCGCGCACCCTCTTCAACCATCTTGAGCAGTACGGTTTGCTTCGTGCGGTGATCTTTCAGCCCGAAGCCGCCCCAGCCCAGGAGTCCGACGATATCAGCCAGCGCTCCAGGCGCGAGATACACGCGATACCGTCCCGGCGCGATGGTCCGCGGCGGCTGTTTCACGATGGAGAGTTGTTCGCCGGCCGCCGCGACTTTATGAGCAAATGCGCTGGGATCCCACAGGAAACCCGCGTAGCTGCATTTCACGGCTTTATCGCCCTGGTGATAAAAACTCCAGTCGAAGTTGTAGCTATAACTCGAAAACCAGTTGCGCTGGCCAAAGGAATTGGCGAAGCCTGCGTAAATGCCTCCAGCGGCGTAGATGCCAACCAAATCTTTACCGCGCCCAGCTGCGAGAATAGCAGCGACGACCGCATTGGTATCTTCAGGCAGACGATTCTGCCCATGGCGTTCGCTTGAGCGCACCTCGGTGGCGTACAACAGATGCGGATCTTCCGGCAGATAAGGGAGCTGAGCGCGGAGGTTGGCGATGAGCGCAGCGACACGCGCGGCGTCCTCCTCCCAATCGCCAGACAACGTGCTGCCGCCATGCGTATGGCGCTGGCCGTGGATGAGATTCACGGCCAGGGAGCGTTGCGTCACCGTCCCAGCCTGACGCACGGTGCTGCGGTTGAAACGCACGAAATCGGAATCCTCCGCGTCAAACGTACAGGTGTAGATCTCTCCGCCTTGTAACAGCGAGGAGAGGTAATCGGCCAGTTGGTAAAAATACTCTTGCATCTTACTCTCCTCCAAACACTTCTACCGTCGTGAAGAGACACGGAGGAGAGGCGTGGCCGACACGAATGATCTGGTTAGGCTCTCCTTTGCCACAGTAAGGAGAGCCCAACACTTCCACGGTCTCTGGCGCGCCGACCATCGCAAGACTGCGCCAGAAGGTGGCGGAGACGCCGCGATAGTTGGGGTTTTTCACCACCGTGGTCAGCTGGCCGTTCTCAATCAATTGGCCCCATTCACAGCCAAATTGAAACTTGTTGCGGGAGTCATCAATGGACCATGAGACGTTCGTCTGCATGTACACCCCGCGTTCGACCGCCGCCACCATGTCGGCAAAGCGTGACTGGCCGGGTTCTAGATTCAAATTCGCCATGCGATCAATGGGCGGACGGTTCCAACTCGTCGCCCGGGCGTTGGCGACTCCCGGCAAGCCAAGACGCGCTTGGGAGATCGCGCCGCCTAAGCCGCGTAAAAGAATGCCATGGCGGATCAGATATTCACGCTGAGCCGGATGTCCTTCGTCATCGAAGGCATAGCTGGCAAATTCTTCAGGGCGGGTAGGGTCAAAAGTAATGTTGAGCAAATCAGACCCGTAGCGGTAGACGCCAAACATCTCCGGGGTGACAAAGCTCGTACCGGCGTAGTTGCGCTCGTCGCCGAGAATACGGTCGAGTTCCAGCGGATGGCCGATGGATTCATGAATTTGCAGGATCATTTGATCCGGCGCCAGCAGCACATCCATGGTTCCTGTCGGGCAGTTGGGCGCGAGCAAGAGCTGCACGGCTTCCGCGCCGATGCGGGGCGCGGCTTCCAGAAACGCGCAGTCCTCAAGGATTTCCATGCCGCCCTGTCGGCAGTACCCACGGCCGGCAAAGGTGCGGGTTTGCGTTTCCGCTCCGGTATTGGCGGTAGCGCTCAGCATCGGTACGAGATACGAAAACTGCTGTTGTACGTGTCCGCCGTCAGCGGTGACAAAGAGCGTTTCACTGTCTGTGTGCCATAGCGACGCTTCCCAATCGACGATGCGCTCGTCGGTTTTGAGCCGCTCACAGGCGAAGCGTAGCAAAGCGATTTTGTCCGAGAGTGGAACTGTCCGCCACGCGCGCCGCACCGGGCTGGCGTAGACGCCGTGGGGACGAGGAAAAGCAAGGGTGGAAAAATCCACTACGCTGTGCGCCGCGCTTCGTTGCGCCCACGCTTGAGCATGAGCCGCAGCGCGGCGCAGTCCGCTTTCGGTAAGATCGCTGGTCCCTGCATACCCGAAGCCGCCTTTATCGATGACGCTGATCATGGCTCCAACATCTTCGGTAGTCGAAACGGGCTGCACAATATTTTGCCTCACTGCGAGATACTCGGAGCGGGTGTGCACCAATCGCAGCGCACAAAACTCCACGGCGGGCGCGATGGCGTGAAAACGGGCGACAATGTGGTCCTGGTGCTTGTGCATGGACACCTCACTGTTTCTCTGTGGTGAAGATGACCTCATGGATCTCCAAGACATTCGGACCGGCGAACATTTCCGCGGGGGGACGGTTGCTATGCGCCATGCGGAAGGATTCGCTCTTAGTCCAGTTCCAGAAATCCTGCTCGCTCTCCCAATAAGTTTGCACGAGATAATATCCTTGCTCCTGGGGCTCTTCCCACTGTCCGGTCTGATGGTTGAAGCGGCGCATGACCGGACGCAGCACCAAGTTTTTTATGAACCCTGGCGACCGGTCGATGAGATGGGCGCGATGGCGGAAGCGATCTTCAAACTCACGCTCGTGTCCGGCGGCGACGGGAATACGGTTGGTGACGACAAACATGCAGGCCTCCTCACGGTACAGGTCTTTTTGTTTTGCATCATAGCATCTCTTCCACGAGAAAGGCTGCTGGGCAGGGCTTTCGGCGTAGTTGCAAGTTTTTCAGCTGAGCTTAGAGTGAGGCGAGGAAAGAGGTGCGATGATGATGAAGCTGTGCACGTATGGAGTGAGTGGGATCGTTTTGGCTATCGCTGTCTCCCTTGCAGGGCCTGCGTGGGCGGATCCAGCCGAAGACGCCTACAATGAAGGCATGCGACTCGCGCAAGAGGGATTATTAAAGCAAGCGATTGAGGAGTTTGATAAGGCCATTCGTCTGAAACCAACGTACGCTGAAGCCTATTCCGCGCGTGGCAATGTCCGCAACCGACTGGTGCAAAATGAGCGCGCCATTCAAGACTTTGATGAAGCCGTGCGTTTGAATCCCCAATACACGGAAGCGTATTATAATCGCGCGAACGCGTATCTGGACAGTGGACAACTAGAAAAAGCGCTGAAGGATTATGATCAGACCTTGACCTTAAATCCATCGCATGCCGAAGCACTGTACAACCGCGGCCTCGTCCATGTGTTGCTGGCGCGCGGCGAGGCGGCGAAGGATGCCCGTTCCTATTTAGACCTCAAAGGGTGGAAGGATGAGCGAGCGCTGTACATCGTACTCATTGGCTACTTTGGTTATCGCTATGGACATCAGGACGACGAGGCGCAGCAGCTCCTTGCAGAGGCAAAAACAAAATGTCATACCTCGGCCTGGCCGTATCCTATCGTGCGGTATTTACTCCATGAGTTGTCCACCCAGGCGTTGCTGAATCTGGCTGCTGACAATGATAAAAAAACCGAGGCGCAGGCGTATGCGGGGATGGACCTCGCGCTCTCAGGCAAGCGCGAGGAAGCGCTTACGCATCTCCGTTGGGTCAAAGACAATGGCAATAAAGGGTTTGTGGAGTACGCCTTTGCGGCGGCGACATTCAACAGGCTGGTAGGACCATGACATATTCCATCATCGCGCGAGATCCGATGACAGGAGAGATCGGCGTGGCGGTGCAGTCGCGTTATTTCTCCGTTGGCACGGTTGTGCCGTGGGCGGAAGCTGGAGTTGGTGCGGTCGCGACGCAATCATTTGTCGATCCGTCGTATGGTCCTCTGGGGCTTGAGCTGATGAGGCGAGGACACAGCGCGCCTGAAGCCCTTCGCTTCCTTGTGGCGGCTGATCCTGGCGCGGCGTATCGGCAAGTCGCGATGATTGACGCTACAGGCCGCGTGGCGGTCCATACAGGAGAACAATGTCTCGAAGAGGCTGGGCACGCGATCGGTGAGCAGGTCGCCGCGCAGGCGAACCTCATGGCGCGCAACACGGTCTGGCGCGCTATGCTCGACGCCTTTGTACGCGCTGAGGATGATCTGGCAACGCGGCTCCTCGCTGCACTGGATGCTGCTGAAGCGGAGGGGGGGGATCGCCGTGGAAAACAATCTGCCGCCATGCTGATTGTCCGCGCCCGATCAACCGGCAAGCTCTGGGTTGACCGCGTTGTCGATGTGCGAGTGGAGGATCATGTTGATCCCGTGAATGAGTTGAGACGCCTTGTCGAAATTCACCGAGACTATCGCGGTCGTGTGCAGGAAAGGAAAACACTGATGGATGTGTTGAAAGTGTAGACTGAGCTGAGCAGCGTTTCCCGCACTTTTTGTTTGCATGAGCAGATTCGCCACCAAATCGGCGCCGGGACTGCCATATTGCCGATCTTGCTCAGCTTCGGTAGGCAATAGTATTAAGGTAAAGAACACCTGTCATTGCGAGGAGCGCGAGCGACGAAGCAATCTCCACCAAAACAAGGATTGCTTCGCTGCGCTCGCAATGACATCCCTGCTTAACTTAATGCCATTGCCCTTCGGTGGGGCCTGCTGGGCGCCCACAACGTGGTGTGTTCCACATAGAGTGTGGGTAGCGGAATGGGTTTCTGCCCTTTCGGGTATTCCACCAGCGCAACTACAACGCCGCCCGACGCTTAAGCACGCCTGGCGCTCTGCCGATGGAAAAAGAAGGGATCAGCCTGTCACAGGGGAAGATCACAATGCGAAAACGACTTTGGCAGTGGCCTACACGCAGCGCGCAGTATGTGTGGTGCGGCGTGGCACTAGGGTTAACCTTACCTCTTACCGCTCTATGGGTTGGTCTCTTGAGCCAGGGCCCGCCGGGTGCTGTCGTGCAGCTCTGGCTCTTGCAAAGCCCTCAGCCCATCCACTGGTTTCTGGCTGCCTTTCCTATCCTTTTGGGTTTCTTAGGAGGGTGGATCGGTTTGCGGCAAGGCCGGCTCGTACAACAAAACGCGGCGCTCTCCACTGCTCATACAACGCTGCAGGCTCAGTTCGCCGAGCTGCAACAGGCAGAGGCAGTGTTGCGCCACAGCGAAGAACGCTATCGTAATCTGTTTGACAACGCTTACGACGGGATCGTCTGCCTCACGGTCGAAGGAATGGTCACAAGTGTAAACCGTGGCTTCGAAACGTTGATGGGTCGTCCTCGGGAGGAGCTGCTGGGGCGCCACTACAGCGAGTTTGTCACTCCGGCGTCGGTCGCGCTTGTCGAAGAACGCGTCCGCCGCCTGCAGGCGGGAGAGAAAGTCCCTTCGATGTACGAGCAAGAGTTTGTCCGCCAGGATGGAAGCGTAGTCCCTGTGGAAGCCCGCACCCGCCTGATCCGTGACACGACAGGGCAACCGATCGGAGTCCTGGCCATCCTCCGCGACATTACCGAGCGCAAAAACATGGAGGCCGCGCTGCGGGAGAGTGAGGCGCGGATCCGCACGGTGCTGAGGAACGCCCCGGTCATCCTGTTCGCGGTGGATCGCGAGGGAATATTCACCCTCTCCGAAGGGAAAGGCCTGGAGGCCATGGGCCTCCAACCTGGTGAGGTCGTCGGGCAGTCGATCTTTACCGTGTACCGCGATACGCCTGCAGTTGGCCAGAACATTCATCGGGCGCTGGGCGGTGAAGAGTTGAGCGTGATGGTGAAGTGGAGGGAGGTGGTGTTCGAAATCTACTATGCTCCGCTGCGTGACCACCGTGGCGCCATCACCGGCGTCATTGGGGTGGCGACTGACATTACAGCGCGCACCCAGGCCGAGGCGGCATTGCGCCAGAGCGAGGCGCGTTTTCAGCGCCTGGCCACTAACTTCCCCGGCGGCATGATCTTTCAGTTTCTCCTGCGCGCCGATGGCTCGGTTGGGCACCCGTACATCAGCCCGAGTTGTCGGGAGATCTATGAAGTGGAACCCGAGGCGGTCCAACGGGATTCATCTTTGCTCATGGACGCCACGCATCCGGATGACCGTGCGATGCTAGAAGAGTCCATCGTGCGCTCCGCACAGACCCTTGCACCCTGGGGCTTAGAGTTTCGCATCATTACCAAATCAGGCGCTTTGAAGTGGCTCCATGGCGCCTCGCGTCCGGAGAAACAAGCCAATGGCGATATTCTCTGGGATGGCATCTTGATGGACATCACCGCACGCAAGCAGCTGGAGAAAACCCTGACGCAAGCCCTGAATGAGCAGGAAAATATCATGCGAACTATCCCTGATATTTTCTATATACTGGGTCTTGATGGCTATCTTGTCAAATGGAACCAAAAATTAGAAATTGTCACCGGGTTTGCGCCCGAAGAAATAAGAGGCAAACATGTGTTGGACCTCTTTCTTGCAGCAGATAAGCTGGCCATTGCCGAGGCGATCCGCACAGCGTTTGCTGTCGGGTATGTGGAGGTAGAAGGACGACTTCTACAGAGAGGCGGAACATTCGTTCCTTATCAGTTCATCAGCGTTCCGCTGAAAAATGAGAGGGGAGAGGTGGTGGGGTTGACCGGCATAGGGAGGGATCTGACCGAACGGAAGCGCACCGAGGAAGCTTTGCAGGAGGCCAAAGAAGCGGCCGAAGCGGCGAACCGCGCCAAGAGTGAGTTCCTGGCCAACATGAGCCACGAGATCCGCACCCCTATGAACGGCGTCCTGGGCATGCTCGGCTTGTTGCTCGACACCAACTTGACGCCGGAGCAGCACGAGTATGTGCAGACGGCGTACAGCTCGGCCGAAGCGCTGCTTGGCATCCTGAATGATATTTTAGACTTTTCTAAAATCGAGGCTGGCCGGTTGGAGCTGGAAGCCGTGGAATTCAGTCTGCGCGAGAGTCTGGGTGATGCACTCAAGACCCTGGCGGTGCGCGCCCATGAGAAAGGCTTGGAACTGCTCTACGATGTACATCCTGAGACGCCCGACGCCATCGTGGGCGATCCGATCCGTCTGCGGCAGGTGGTGACGAATCTGGTGGGCAACGCCATCAAGTTTACTGCTAAGGGAGAAGTCGGGGTCCGGGTTAGCGCCCAGGAAACTGGAGAGGACGATATACTGCTGCACGTGCAGGTCAGCGATACCGGGGTGGGCATTCCGCCCGACAAACAGCGGCTCATCTTTGCAGCCTTCGCTCAAGCTGACGCCTCCACCACGCGCCAATATGGCGGCACCGGGTTAGGGCTCACCATTGCGCGGCGGTTAGTGGAACTGATGGGCGGGCGGCTGGAGGTCGAGAGTACGGTGGGCGTGGGCTCCACCTTTCACTTCACCGCGCGCGTTGGCCGCGGGCGGCCTACTGCCGGGCGCGCGCCACTTGAGCCCGACCGCCTGCACGGCGTGCGGGTGCTGGTGGTGGACGACAACGCCACCAACCGGCGCATTCTGCACGAACAGCTCCGCGCCTGGGGGTTGCAGCCTACGCTGGCCGGCAGTGGACCCGACGCGCTTGGTCTGCTGCAGGAGGCTGCAGCTCAAGGTCAGCCCTTCCCGCTGATCTTGACCGATGTCCATATGCCGGAGATGGACGGCTTTACCTTCGTGGAGCGCCTCAGGCAACAATCTCATGGTTCCAGCGTTACGCTCCTGATGCTGACCTCGGCGGAGCAAAACGCCGATCTGGCGCGCTGTCGCCGGTTGGGCGTTGCGGGGTGTCTACTCAAGCCCCTTAAACCCGCCGAGCTCCAACGAGCGCTCCTGCAGGCGCTGGGCCACACGAGAGCGACACAGCCTCAGCCGGCCCCGCTCCCACCTGCGCCACTCCCCCAACGCCCGTTGCGGATCTTGTTAGCCGAGGACAACACCGTCAATCAGAAGCTGGCCGTGCGCCTGCTGCAGAAGTGGGGCCATACGGTAAGCGTGGCCGACAACGGCCACGAGGCGCTGCGGCGAGTGGAAGACGAGGCGTTTGATGTAGTGCTTATGGATGTGCAGATGCCGCAGCTGGACGGCTTGGCCGCTACCGCCGCCATCCGCGCACGAGAACAGCGCACCGGGACATATTTGCCCATCATCGCTATGACGGCCCATGCTATGAAAGGCGATCGCGAGCGCTGCCTGGCGGCGGGCATGGATGACTATGTCTCGAAACCCTTAAAGACGGGCGAACTCCAGGCCGCCCTGGCGCGGGTGGCCTGCTGGTCTCCTCTGCCGGCGGAGAGCACTCCAGCGTCGCTTCTCCCGCAGGTTGAGGAGGAAGACCGCCTGGAGCTCTAAATCAGACCCCACAACCTTCGTACACTGCACTGGGAGTGTGGCTTATGGTGGCGCAGCCATCCTGGCTGCGCGCACAGGCCAGAGGCCTGTGCCACCAAAACTTTCGTGGTCTGATCTAGGAGTTTAGGAGTTGTTTGCTCTCGGGTTCGTGCTGTCTGCCGACGTCCCTTCCGCTTGCGTGTTGCTGTGCGGACACCAGCGCGCGAGCATCGCGTCAAGCTCGGCCGGCTTTAGCGGCTTGGTGAGGTAGTCATTCATGCCCGCCGCCAGGCAGCGCTCGCGATCGCCTTTCATAGCATGGGCCGTCACAGCAATAATGGGAAGCTGCACACCCATGCCGTGTTCCTGCTGCCGGATTACTCTCGTGGCTTCCAACCCGTCCATCTCCGGCATCTGGATGTCCATGAGCACTACGTCAAACGAGCGGCGTTGCAGCGCCGCCAGCGCCTCACACCCGTTCCCTGCGACGACAACCTGATGGCCGCGCTTTTCGAGCAGGCGTACGGCGAGTTTTTGATTGACGGCGTTGTCCTCGGCAAGCAGGATATGGAGGCTGCGTCTTGCTACAGCACCACCAGATGTGTGACCGTTCCGTCCCGGTTCCTGCGCCGCCCCGTCAATCTGATCAGGGCCTCCGCGTATGAGGAGCGCATACAGGAGCGCATTCCGGAGTTTGACTTGTTTAAGAGGTTTCGGGAGAGCGGCAATAATATCAAGTCGGCGGCGGCGCGCGGCGTCCCCTGCCTGATCTCCCGAAGTAAGCATGAGAATGCTGGTCCGCGCCAGGTCCGGCTCGCGCCTGATCTGTTCGGCGACGGTAAAGCCGTCCATCTGCGGCATCTGCGCATCCAGCAGCACCAGGGGAAAAGGGGCGCCGGCGGTTGCCGCCTGGCGCAACACGGCCAACGCCGCTGCTCCAGTGTCGACCGCCGTCGGGCGCATCTGCCAGTGGGTCAAGAGTTCTGTCAGGATGCGTCGGTTAGTCGCGTTGTCATCCACTACCAACACCGACAACCCCCGAAGACTAACGGCTGGATTTGGTGAGGGGAGAGGTGTGGTCGGCTTGCTCTGTATGCCCAAGCGTACGGTGAAGTGAAACGTGCTGCCCTGGCTGACTCCACTCTCGATCCAGAGCTTTCCTCCCATCAACGCTGTCAAGCGGGAAGAGATCGCCAGACCTAAGCCCGTACCGCCGTATTTGCGTCTGGCGGAGCTATCAACCTGGGCGAACGCCTCAAAGATGAATTGGCGCTTGTCAGCCGGGATGCCGATGCCGGTGTCGGCCACGAGAAAATGCAACACGCACTCGTCCGCACGATGAGGGGGGTCTTCGTCCTGCCGCACCTCGACCACGATTTCGCCGTGCTCCGTAAACTTCAAGGCATTCCCTACCAGGTTGACGAGGATTTGGCGCAGGCGATCAAGGTCGCCGATCAAGGCGTCGGGCACATCCGGTTGCACCTGATAGAGCAGTTCCAGTCCCTTCTCGTGCGCCTGCACAGCCAGAGGTTGAATGAGATCATCCAATCCCTCGCGCAATGAGAAGGGGGCGGCGTCAAGCTCCAATTCGCCTGCTTCCATTTTGGAGAAGTCAAGCACATCGTTGATGACGGCGAGTAAGGAATCGGCTGATTGCTTCACAACCTGTAACAGGTCTCGCTGCTCGATAGAAAGATGGGTTTCGAGCGCCAGCTCAGTCATGCCAATGACGCCATTCATCGGCGTGCGAATCTCATGGCTCATGTTAGCGAGGAATTCCGACTTGATCCTGTTCGCGGCTTCGGCTGCTGTTTTTGCTCGGCGGAGCTCGTCTTCGGCGTGCTTACGTTCGCTGATGTCTCGGGTGTTGATCACCACCCCGGCGACAGCGGGATTGTCCAGCAGATTTGTGCCAATGCCTTCCAGCGTGCGCCACGAGCCGTCTTTACACCGGCAGCGAAACTCTATAGACAGCGGGGCCCCTGGTTGTTGCACAAGAGCGCTAAAGGCGTTGATCGTTGGGAGGACGTCGTCAGGATCGACAAATTCAAGAAGACTCCTGCCGACTAACTCCTCTGGCGTGTACCCGAGCACTCGGGTGACAGACGGGCTGTGATAGCGAAATGTGCCGTCGCTGTTCAGCACGCTAATCATATCTGACGTGTGTTCAGTCAGGGCGCGGAAATACTCTTCGCTACGCCGTAGGGCCTCTTCGGTTTGCTTGCGTTGAACGCCCAGAGCGATTGCATCTGCTGCGCCGGCAAGCATACTCAGAGTATTTCCCTGCAGAGGAGTGCGAGCAAACATTCCTAACACCCCTACCAATTGCCCTTTCGCCACGAGCGGGTAGCCGGCGAAAGCGACTATGCCCTCTCGCCTGGCCCATTCCTGATCATGCACCTGAGGGTCGCCGATCACCGCGTTCGTCAGGAACGGCGTACGCTCCTGGGCAATGCGGCCGATTTTGAATTCGCCGATCGGGATACGGCTATGCGGCCCGTTAAGATGAGTATAGAGGCCGGCGCTCGCTTGCAACTCCAGCACCTTCCCCTCTGGGTTCAGCAGCCAGATGCGGGCGAAGGCGACGTGCAGATGGCGGACGACCGCAGCAACGCAAGCGTGCAGCATATCGGATAAACTCTCGTGCTGTGTCAAGGCCGCGATGACATCAGCGCTAAAGGCGGCAAAACGCGCCCCGTCAGCGAGCTCCATCGTGACCTCTTGTAACTCGTCGCCCCGTCCCTGCCGGGTATAGACTGCGGCGGCAGAAGCGCGCAGAGCGCTCCCGGGTGGCGTGCACGCTACACTGTTCTTCTTGATCCTGGATCGATGGAACTGATGTCGATTATGTTTTTTCTTAGGCATCGCTCCAGCTTCGTTTCGTCGTGTTGACGCTTTTGGTGTGGTCAGAAAATCTGGCGCGTCGTGCACAGGTTCCTCTGTAAGATCCTCCACCGCCTGCTTTATGCATCGGCTGGGTGCGCCCTTTGTTTAATTGTACCTGGGATGTTCTCTCCATAGCAGTGTTCAACCGCTGGCGTGTGCGGCGACGAGCAGGCTATGGTAGAAAAAGACTTCCCCAAGAAGAGAAAGTCTAAGGGAGCGTATTCTGGTGATAGACGATGAGGCGTCGGTACGACAAATGCTGCGACACATGCTCGAACGAGCGGGGCATGAGGTGGCGGAGGCGGAGGATGGCAGCGTGGGAGTGCGCTTCTATCGCGAGCATCCCGCCGACCTCATTATCACTGATATTCTGATGTCGGAAAAAGAGGGAAGCGAAACGATTTTACAGTTACGTCAGATCCATCCTCAGGTTAGGACATCGAGACAAAACCTCTAGGCGCAAGGTGAAGCCGCCTGTCATTGTGAGGAGCCAGAGGCGAGGAAGCACTCTCAGGGGAAGGCAAAGAGTGCTTCGCTCCGCTCGCCATGACAGGGCGCCACTATGACAGCCAAGGGGTTTTGTCCCCTAGTCCTAAGATCATTGCGGTCTCCGGCGGCGGACGCATGAACAAACACGGTCTGTTAATGACGGCACAACGCCTTGACGCTACGCGGACACTTGCCAAACCCTTTGAGCGCCAGGAGCTTTTGGCGGCGGGGCAAGAAGTGGTGGCGGCGTAGAGCGAGCGGCAAGCGCGTTTCCTCGCGTTACGCTGTTCTCATTTCCGACTCTCGCCGGAATGACGTCTCCTCTGTCCCCTCGTTCTTGTGACCGCCCTGAAGAGCGCTCAGGCGACTTTGAAAATTTTATTGAGTTTCTCTTCCAGCGTTTTAGAGTTAAACGGCTTTACGATATAGTTATTGACTCCGGCCTGAATGGCCTCCATGATGCTTTCTTTTTTTGACTCCGCGGTCACCATCAACACGGGCGTATCCTTCAGGGCGCTATCCTGGCGGATGGCGCGCAAGAGCTCGATGCCGGTCATCTTGGGCATAGCCCAGTCCGAGACCACGAGGTCCGCCCGTTGTCGTTTCAGATCTTCCAGGGCCATCTCGCCGTCCTCGGCCTCACGCACGTTTTTAATGCCCAACTCACGCAACAGGCTTCGTACGATCCGACGCATGGTCGCCGCATCATCCACAACCAACACATTCATGTCCGGATTAAGCATCGTCCACACTCCTCTTTTACAGCATCTTCACTGGGGTTTCCCCATTATTTGAATAAGTCATCGATAGATGATTGATCAACCGCTTCACTATTTGTCAGGTCTATTTCTCCGGGAGATTTCAGCGAATCCTCATCGAGGGCCTCATCGACCTGCACCCTGAATTTCGCCAAGAGGTCGCGAATTTTCTCTTCTACCATATCAATCATCGCCTGCACTTTCTCGGCGCGCTGGCGAACGACATCCTGAAAGGAGAGAAAACTCATCACGCTCATAAGGCTCGCGCCGGTTTTATCGGCGATTTCCTGGAGCCTGGCAATGTCAAGCGACGCGAGATCGCCGCTCTTCGCCTTGCCCAGCATGTCGGAGACAACGTCTTGATCCGCGCACATCTCATCAACCAGGCCGAGAATTGAGTTCACGCTCACTTCGGCCTGCTGGGAGATTTCCGCCACCCCTTGTCCCGCCTTAGGAATGAGGTGGACGGAAGAGGCAAACCGAGGAGAGAGCAGTTTGAGGTTCTCGCGCAACGTTTCGATATGCGCGGCGAGCTGGCCTAATTCGCCCTGGAGAGAGATCTCTAGTGGCCGTTCAAAATCGCCTTCGGCAAGCGCTCGCGTCACTTCGATCAGCTCAGTCATTGCGCGAGCAGTCCCGTTCGTCTGTACTTCCATGCTCGACATCCTCCCTCATCGTGCATCCGTTAGGCGGCCGGCGTCACAGCCCTCCCTACGCCAGCACTGTTCGTATGCCGACAAGATCGGAAATCAGGCAGGTTTCTTTAAAGGAGAGGAGACCGTGAGCCTGACAGAGGCTAGCCTAAAGACAGAAACGACGCCCGCGTAAGCGCCATAGAAGCGGAAGGGAAAACCCCGAGCAGGATCGTTCCCGTAGCGGCGATAAGAATGGCAAGCGCTAAGGCTGGACGCGCGGAGAGTCGCTCCGGCGCCGTGTCGCCTTCATACATATACATATTGACAACAACTCGAATATAGTAGTACGCGGAGATGACGCTGTTCAGGACGCCGATCACCGCCAGCCACACATACCCCGCCTTGACCGCCGCGCTAAAGATGTAGAACTTGCCCGTAAACCCGACCAACGGCGGCACGCCAGTCAGTGACAGCATAAACACGGTCATCGCCATCGCCAGCAGGGGATAGCGGAAACCAAGCCCTGCAAAATCGGCAAACTCCTCGTTCGGCTCGCCTTTCCGTCCCATTGCGATAATCACGCCGAAGGCGCCAAGATTCATCAACCCATAGGCGACCAGGTAGTACATGAGCGCCGCGCCGCCGAGCTCTTTTCCCGCCACCATGGCGACCAGCAGATAGCCGGCATGAGCGATACTGGAGTACGCCAGCATGCGTTTCACATTGTTCTGCACGATCGCCGTGATATTGCCTACCGTCATTGTGAGCGCGGCCAGGACCCAGAGGATGCCTTCCCACTGGCCATGAATCGCTCCCAGCGTGTGCAGGAAGACGCGGGCGAAGGCGGCAAACGCTGCGGCTTTGACGCCCACCGCCATAAACGCCGTGATCGTAGTAGGAGCGCCTTCGTACACGTCCGGCGTCCAGACATGGAACGGCGCAGCGGCGACTTTGAAGCCAAAGCCAACAATCAGCATGGCCACGCCGATGAGCAGCATGGTCGAGCCGCCGTGTTCATTTACATAGGCGGCAATCTCCCCCAGTTTCACGCTGCCTGTGGCGCCATAGACAAGCGCAATGCCATACAAGAGAAACCCGCTCGCGAAGGCGCCAAGCAAGAAGTATTTTAACGCAGCCTCATTCGACTGGAGCCGTTGCCGCCAGATTCCAGCCAGGACGTAGACCGACATCGACATCGTTTCCAAACCAAGGAAGATGTTAATCAAATCCGTCCCAGCGGCCATGAACACCATGCCAACAATGGAGAAGAGAATCAGCGAGTAATACTCGCCTGCGTGAATGTCCGCTGTATGGAGATAACTTGCGGACATGAGCAGCGTTAAAATGCCCGCCAGGCAAAAAATCAAATTAAAAAACATCGCGTACGAGTCTAAGGCGAACGACCCATTGAACGCGAGTTCGTTTCTTCCCAGCAGAGAAAAGGACACGATTGCGGTCAGCAGGAGTCCCAAGACCCCTGCCCAGGCGAGCCTGGGACGTTCCTCATCTCGCATCCCGAGATCCCAACACAGCACTACTATGCCCGTAATCGTGGGAATGATCGAAGGAAGCAACGACAGTATATTCACTGGAGGCAGCTTGATCATAACCAATGTGTCCAGTCTTCAACGTTCAGCGACCGCGATGGGCTGTTCCACTTGTACGGCGGCGGTTCTCTGTGCGACTCTCGCCAGCGTAGCTTCGACGGACTTTTCCATGCGCGTCAACAGCGGTTGGGGATAGAGCCCCATCACTAACATCAACGCCACTAACGGCGCGAAGATCGCCACCTCTCGCGGCGAGAGATCGAGTAACTTTTTGTTCTCCTCATTTTTCAGCGGACCAAAGATCACGCGCTGATACATCCATAGCATGTACACCGCGCCTAACACGATGCCGGACACGGCGAATACTCCGGCCCACACATTCGCCTTGAACGCGCCCAGCATGATGAGAAACTCGCCGATAAAGCCGTTGAGTCCGGGCAACCCGATAGAGGAGAGCATCGTGACAAGGAAGATCGACGCGTACAGCGGGGTCTGCTTCCACAGCCCGCCGTATTCACTGATCAATCGCGTATGGCGGCGCTCGTACACGACCCCCACGAGCAGGAATAACGCGCCAGTGGAAATGCCGTGGTTCAACATTTGATAGATGGAGCCCTGTACGCCCTGCACGTTAAAGGCAAACATCCCGAGCATGACAAAGCCAAGGTGGCTGACTGATGAGTACGCGACGAGTTTTTTGAGATCCGGTTGCACCATGGCGACTAAAGCTCCGTAGATAATGCCAATGACCGCTAGCGCCATGATCGCCGGCGTCGCTGCGTGCGCTGCTTCGGGAAACAGGGGTAGGGCAAAGCGCAGGAAGCCATAGGTGCCCATTTTCAGGAGGACGCCGGCCAGGATGACCGAACCTCCGGTCGGCGCCTCCACATGCGCATCCGGCAGCCAGGTATGAAAAGGAAACAACGGCACTTTAATAGCGAACGATAGAGCGAACGCCGCAAACAGCCACAACTGCGCTTGCTCGGGAATCTGTAACTTATAGAGCTGTAACAAGTCGAAGGTGACAAACCCATATTGAGCGTTGTGGAGATAGACTAAGTAGAGGATCGCCACCAGCATTAGCAGACTGCCGATCATGGTGTAGAGCAAAAATTTGATGGCGGCGTAGATGCGCCGCGGGCCTCCCCACACGCCAATGAGGAAGTACATGGGAATGAGCATGACTTCCCAGAAGACGTAAAAGAGGAACAGATCTATGGCGACCAGCGCGCCAATCATGCCGGTCTCAAGCAGAAGAAAGAAGAAAAGATACTCCTTCACACGCTGATGGATGTCCCAGGCGCCAAGCAACACAATGGGCATGAGGAAGGTTGTCAACAACACCAGAAACAGACTAATGCCGTCAACGCCGACGTAATATTGGATGCCGAACTCGGAGATCCAGGGGGCGCGTTCGACAAGCTGGAAATCAGCTTTACTACTGTCGAATTGGACCAATAGCCCCAGAGAAAGAATAAAGGTCACTAACGTAATGCTGAAGGCGAAACGCCGCGCCAGCTCCTCTTCTTCTTTGGCGATGAAGAGTAAGAGTATAGCGGCGAACAGCGGCAGAAAAATAATGGCGCTTACCATAAGAGATAGTACCCAAGGATAGCCATGGCTCCGATTAAAAATGACAACGCGTAATTCTGCACGTTTCCAGTCTGCCACAAGCGCAGCAGAAGCCCGTTTGCTTGCATGGTGTACGCTGCGCCATTGACAGTGCCGTCAATGACAATCATATCCCACACCTGCCACAGCCAATCGGAGAGCGCCGCCACGGGTCGCACGATGACGAGATCATACAACTCATCAATGTAGTATTTGTTCAATAATAAGTTGTACAGCACGGAGAGACTGCGGGAGAGACGCTCGGCAATGGATGGATTGGCGACATACATGACGTACGCCAGGGCAATGCCGCCAAGACTGGCCGCCGTTGGGAGATATTTGATCGCTGGAGCAATTTCCGTCTCATGGTGCGCGCCAAACATAGGGCTAAGAAAATGCAGCAGCGGGATGTAGCCGCCCAGCACGGACAAGACCGCAAGCACGGCCAAAGGCACGGTCATGGAAGGAGGAGACTCATGGATGTGATGCTGCACTGCATGACTGGAGCGGTTCGCGCCGAAAAACGTCACGAACAGCAGCCGGAACATATAAAAAGCGGTCATGCCCGCGCCAATGGTTCCCACCAGCCACAAGGTCGGAGAGCCAAGAGGGCTGGCATAGGCTTCCTCCAGAATAAGGTCTTTACTGAAGAAGCCAGAGAGGCCAGGAACGCCGGCGATGGCAAGGCACGCAATGAAGAAGGTCCAGAACGTCACGGGCATTTTATCCTTCAAGCCGCCCATTTTGCGGATGTCTTGCTCATCGCTCATGCCATGAATCACGCTGCCGGCCCCTAAGAACAACAAGGCTTTGAAGAAGGCATGAGTCATAAGATGAAAAATGCCGGCGGTGTAGGCTCCAACGCCCAGCCCGAGGAACATGTAGCCCAGCTGACTTACAGTAGAGTACGCCAACACTCTCTTAATGTCGTTCTGGACGAGACCGATCGTCGCGGCAAAAAACGCGGTCGCCGCACCAATCGTGGCGACAACCGACAGGGCCGTCGATGACATGGAGTACAGGAAATGCAGTCTCGCAATCATATAAACTCCGGCAGTCACCATGGTGGCGGCGTGAATGAGCGCGCTCACTGGCGTCGGTCCCGCCATAGCGTCGGGAAGCCAGACATAGAGAGGAATCTGCGCGGATTTCCCTGTGGCGCCGACAAACAGCAGTAGACAAATGATCGTGACGACGTCAGCCGGCAGAGAGGACGCGTGTTGTTGAATTTCACTGAAAGAGAAGGTCCACACGCCAGACTCGCCCAAAGTCCAGAACAGCAAAAACATCCCCAATAAGAACCCTGCGTCGCCGACGCGGTTGACAATGAACGCTTTTTTCCCCGCGCTGGCTTTTTCCGGATCGGTGTACCAAAATCCGATCAACAGGTAAGAGCACAGACCGACGCCTTCCCATCCCACGAACAGAAGCAGCAAGTTTTCCCCCAACACGAGCAGCAGCATTGAGGTCGTGAAGAGGTTCAAGTAGGCGAAGTAGCGCGCGACGTCCTCATCATGCGCCATGTAGCCGACCGAATACACATGAATAAGGAAACCAACTCCGGTCACTACCAGAATCATCACCGCCGAAAGCTGATCGACCCGGAGGGCCACATCGACATGCAGCGTTCCTGAGGTAATCCACGGCCAGATGGTGTCAATGAGCGCCCCGCCGTCAGGCAAATTCCCGGCTGCATGGAGCGACACCAGAAAGGAAAGCAGCACCACGCCGGGCGACACGAGGTTGACGGCTTTTCTGCCCAGGGTGTTCCCGAGAAAGATGTTGAACAGCACCCCGATCAACGGGAACAGCGGAATGTAGCGGAGATAAGAGACTGAGTGGACGACGGCTTGTGCTGTAGCGTGAGCGTGTTCCATGGGTTACCAGCGCATCAAATTGAGTTCGTCGGCATTAATGGTTTCTTTGTTTCGGAAGACCGCCAGGATAATGGCGAGTCCGACGGCGGCTTCGGCCGCCGCCACCGCCATGACGAAGAAGACGATCAGTTGGCCATCCATCGAGCCCAATTGCCGGGCAAGCGCGATAAAGGATAAATTCACGGCATTGAGCATCAATTCGACAGCCATAAAAATGATAATGGTGTTGCGCCGGAGCAACACGCCCATGGCGCCGATGGTGAAGAGAATGCCGCTTAGGATGAGATGATAGCTGATTGGGACCATAGTCATTGGGTCATTGGGTTATTAGGTTATTGGGTCATTGAGTCATTGAGGAATAACGAGAAGCCATGGTTATAGCGTCCTCATAAATCCTTCAATCTTCCGATGGCCCAATGGTTCGATTGTTTTTCTATCGTTTCGCCAACACCACCGCGCCGACCGCCGCCACCAGTAATAGCACAGAGGTAATTTCAAACGGCAACAGGTAATCAGTAAATAATTTCTCACTGAGAGCGGCGACTGAACCAAACCCCGCCGGCAGAGCCGCTTGTCCTTCAAGCGGCGGCGTACGGCTCAATAGAAGGAACAGCTCTACCACTAATACTGCTCCGCCAACTAACGCCGCCGTGCGGAGGCTCGGGCGCTGGTGCTCAGGCGGATCAGTTTGTAAATTCAGCAACATGATCACAAACAGAAAAAGCACCATCACCGCGCCGGCATAGACAATGATTTGCAACCACCCTAAGAGATGAGCGTTGAGAAAGAAAAAATAGACCGCTAAGAGGCTCATCACGACAACCAGCGAGAGCGCGCTGTAGACAGGGCTCGGGTGCAGAATGACGAACGCCGCGAAGATAACAAGCAGTGCGGCCAAAATGGAGAAGACAGTAAAGTCCATAAGCTAGTCCGCTTGAAAGATGATCATCACTAACGCCGTCACTAAGATATTGGCCAGCGAGATAGGCAAAAGCCCTTTCCAGCCGAGATTGATTAACTGATCATAGCGGAAACGCGGCAAAGTCCAGCGAATCATAATTTGCAGCCAGCAAAAAAGCACTAGTTTGGTCACAAAGGAGCCGAGTTGCAGCAGCGTCACAAGGAGAGAGGGAACTGGATAGAACGCTCCGCCAGGAAAGTGAAAACCATCTCGGGCTAAAAACGGCGCCTGCCACCCACCAAAAAATAGGGTGGTGACGAGACCGGCGACCACAATGGACTCTAAAAAGTCCACCAGCATAAACGTCGCCTGCTTAGCGCCGGAGTACTCGGTAAAATAGCCGGAAATCAGCTCAGATTCCGCTTCAGGAAGATCAAACGGCACCCGCTTGCTTTCGGCGATGCCCGCGGCAAGGAAGATGAAAAACGCGACTGGTTGATAGAAGATACCCCATCCCGGCAACACGCCGCCGATCAGGTGACCCTGAGCGCGGGCAATTTCCTGCAAATCAAGGGTGCCAAAGACCATAATCACGCCAATCAGCGCCAACCCCATAGCGATTTCGTACGAGATCATCTGAGCTGAGGCGCGAATGCCGCCCAGCAACGCCCAGCGATTGTTCGACGCCCATCCCGCCAGCACGATGCCATAGACGCCGAGCGAAACCATGCCAAGAATGTACAAAATGCCGACATTCAGATTGGCGGCTTGCAGATTGATCACACGGTCGCCAATGATCAACACGTCGCCAATAGGAATGGCGATAAACGAAATGAGCGCCGGCACCATAGCCAACGCTGGAGCGAGAGCGTGCAGCAGCTTATCCGCGTTCGGCGGAATGAAGTCTTCTTTGGTGAAGAGCTTGATAGGATCTGCAACCAGGGTATTGATGATGCCGACATTAATCGGCAGCTTGCCCAGCAACGCCGCGCGGTTGGCGCCAATCCGGTCTTGCAGCACGGCGCTGCCCTTGCGCTCCACCCACAGCAGCAAGCCTCCCAAATTCATGATATTGGCAAGGACAAAAATCGTCAGACCAACAGAAATAGCGATATCAATCATACACGCCACATGGACGGCGCCAGGCAACCGTCTTGTACTCAACCTTTTCTTTGCGCTAAATCATCAAGCAGGCGCAGCACCCCTTCAGGAGTAAGGTTTTCGTGATAGTCATCATTAATCTGCGCGACCGGGGCAGTGCCGCAGGACCCCAAACATTCCACTTCACTTAAGGTGAATTGGCCGTCCGGCGTCGTCTGCCCCAGTCCGACGCCAAGTTTTTTTTCAATACACTCAACAATGTGTTCGGCGCCAAGCAGCGAGCAAGACAAATTCGTACACACTTGCACGTGATATTTCCCCACCGGCTCTTTATTAAGCATGGTGTAGAAGGAGGCTACGGCGCCGACATAGGCAGGAGATAAGTCCAGTAGCTGACCGATGTACTCCATGACTTCCGGACTCAGATAGCCGAACTCCTCCTGCGCCAGCCAGAACGTGGGAAGAATCGCCGCCCGCTTGGTGGGATAGTGCGTCAGCACTTCCTCAAACTTCTTGTAGGTTTCCGGAGAAAATTGCACAGGCATATATTCTGCTCGATTGAATCATCGGGTCATTGAGGGCAGATCAGGACCATTCTTCAATGGCTCAGTCACTCAATAAGCAATTCTTCCTCAATCACCACATGCTTCAATGGTTCAATCACTCAATGGCTCAATGATTCAATTCTTCATTATCTGTCGCATTCTCCGCCGATCATGTTGACCATGCCAAAGGTCGTGATGATGTCGGAGATCAAATAGCCTTTCAGCATCGTGCCCAAAGCCGCCATGCCGAAGAAGCACGGAGGCCGAACGCGGACGCGATACGGACGTCCACTTCCATCGCTGACCAGATAGAAGCCGAGTTCGCCATTCCCACCTTCCACCGCCTGGTATACTTCACCTGGGGGAATCTTGACGCCTTCGATCACCAGCTTGAAGTGGTTCATCAGGCCTTCGATGTTCCCATACACGTCCTTCTTTTGCGGCAAGGTCACGCGAGGGTCGTCCACACGAATCGGACCGTCGGGAATTTGCTCGAGCGCCTGCTCAACAATGCGCATGCTCTGTCTAATCTCTTCGAAGCGGACGGCAAACCGATCGTAATTGTCGCCCTCTGTGCCAGTCGGCACGTCAAACTCCACACGGTCGTAGAAGAGATATGGGTCGGCTTTACGCACGTCGTACGCAACCCCGCTCGCACGCAGCATGGGTCCGGTGACGCCAAAGGAAATCGCATCTTCCTTCGACAAGACGCCGACTCCCGACATGCGATCAATGAAAATGCGGTTTTTTGACAGGAGGCGATCGCAATCACTCATCACTGCACGGATATCGGTAAAGGCATTCCGCACACGCTCAGCAAACCCGGTCGGCAGGTCTTGGGTTATCCCGCCAACCCGTGTGTAACTGACGGTTAAACGCGCGCCGGTCACAGCGGTCACAATATCGAAGAGCGTCTCGCGCGCCTCGAGCGCATAGAACGCGACGGAGATCGCGCCAGCTTCCGCCGCCGCCATGCCAAGACAGGTAAAATGATCAGTCATGCGCGAGATCTCGCTCATGATCATGCGAATGTACTGACAGCGGTCCGGGGCCTGAATCCCCAGTAAGCGCTCCGCGGCAAGCGCAAACCCCACGTTATTGATGAGCGGAGAGATGTAATTAAGCCGGTCAGTGTATGGAACGACGTGGTTCCAGGTGCGTTGCTCGCACATTTTCTCGAAGCCGCGATGGAGATAGCCGATCTCTACATCCATATCGAGGATCTTCTCGCCATCAAGCTTCAGATTAAACTTGATCGTCCCGTGCGTCGCAGGATGAGAGGGTCCCATTTGCAGGGACATCACCTCTGAGGTGGGATCAACCTCTTCTTCTATGAGTTGTCGTGCTACTGCTTCCGCCATAGATGCTACCTTCTAGGCCACGGATCATTCACTGGATCACGCTCTTCGACGAGCGGTTGGCGCTTATCAACCGGATAGTCTTTGCGCAGCGGATGGCCGCGAAATTCTTCATACATGAGGATACGACGCAGATCAGGATGGCCGGAGAAACGAACGCCAAACATATCCCATGCTTCCCGTTCCAGCCAATTCCCGCTCTTCCAAATGGAGGAGACCGTCGGCACAACCGGATCGTCTTCGGTCACGCGAATTTTCACGCGCAAACGATGCCCTACGCTCAGCGACTTCAGATGATAGACCACCTCGAAGCGCGGCTCTTTACCAAAAAAATCGACTACTGTGAGGTCTACCAGCAGCTCGAAAGCAAACTCAGGAGCATTACGCAAGGTCGTGAAGATCGCGGGAGCGTCCTCGCGAGCAACAATGATCGTCTCATCACCATGAAGGATGGAGCTTTCCAGGATTTTTCCCGGAAAAGCTGTTTCGAGGTTGGCAAGCAAGTTTGTCTCAGCCATCGTGCAGATTGAGTCCAGCCTTGCCGCGGTTATGCCGACTCAAGCGCCCCTTTCTTGATGATGTAGATAAGTCCGACCGCAAGGATCGCGACAAAAATCAGCATCTCCACGAAGCCGAACAACCCGAGCTGGCGAAACACTACTGCCCAGGGGTAGAGAAACACCACCTCGACATCGAAGACGATGAAGAGAATCGCGACGAGATAAAATTTAACCGAAAACCTGCCCCACGCCGACCCGCTCGCCGGATTGCCGCACTCAAACGGCTCATCTTTCACCGGCGTGTGCTTCTTTGGACCAAAGAGGGAGCTGGCAGAGACCATTAAGGTCGCCAACCCTCCAGCGAACAGTAGCGCAACGAGCACAGGGATGTATTGTTCCATATGGGAAAACTGCGACCCCCCGCCACCACAGTGTGGAAATACTGAACAGCCCTAGGCATCGCTAACAGAGGGGTGAAAAGGTGTCAACGACCCTCTCTTAGCTATTAGTAATTAGCTTTTAGCTCGGTCCCCTTACCCTTGCTGCTTTATTGCCTGGCTAAAAGCTAAAAGCTGAAAGCCAAAAGCCAGTTTTCCTTTCTTGCGGGAGCAGTGTGGAGGTGGTACAACAACTCGAGCTGAAAAGAGAACGTTTTCCAACCAGACGCCCAGGAGGAGAGGTGCCAGAGTGGACGATTGGGCACGACTGGAAATCGTGTGTGCCCCTAATCCGGGCACCGAGGGTTCGAATCCCTCCCTCTCCGTCGTTAGTGGTGATAGCTAGGTCCTGCGCAAGGGAGGTCGGAAACCCCGCCAGGTCCGGAAGGAAGCAACGGTACCGATTCTCACCCTGTGCCGCAGGGGAGCCTAGCTATCACCAGTGACGACGTATCTACCGTGGTTCTTTTTCACGCAAGATCATGTCAGGCTACTTCTCAGCACAGAGAGCCCACGGCGTAATCATCTATCGCATCAGCGCTTCACTAACGAGGGAACTGAGCACCTTATGAGTTATCTCGTTCTTGCCCGCAAATGGCGGCCTCAGACATTTGCCGAAGTCGTGGGCCAAGAACATGTGACCCGCACTCTGCGCAACGCCATTATCAGCGGCCGTGTCGCCCATGCCTTTTTGTTCACCGGTCCTCGAGGCGTGGGCAAAACGACCACGGCGCGCCTGTTAGCGAAAGCGCTCAATTGTGAGAAGGGGCCGACGCCTGATCCATGTAATGTCTGCAGTAACTGTACGGAAATCGCCGCCGGGACGGCGCTTGATGTGCTAGAGATCGATGGCGCTTCACACACCGGCGTGGATAATATTCGCGACCTCACAGACGGCGTGCAGTATCGTCCGGTCAAAAGTCGCTATCGCGTCATCATTATCGATGAAGTGCACATGCTGTCCAATGCCGCCTTCAACGCTTTGTTAAAAACGTTGGAAGAGCCGCCGCCACATGTCAAATTCATCTTCGCCACAACCGAGTCGCAGAAAATACTGCCGACGATCTTGTCTCGCTGTCAGCGGTATGATTTCAAACGGATTCCATTACGCGCGTTGATGCAGCGGCTGCGCGAGATCGTGCAGCACGAAGGCCTCACGGCCGATGAGATCGGTTTGGCGCTGCTCGCCCGTGAAGCCGATGGCGGGCTGCGGGATGCACAGTCCCTTCTGGACCAGGTCATCGCCTGGAGCGGTGGGCGCATTACCGAACAGGCCGTAAAAGACGCGCTTGGCGTTGCTGATCGGCAAGCGCTCTTTCGCGTTGTCGAAGCCGTGCTCGCCCGTACGCCGGCACAAGCGGTGCAGCTTGCTGGAGACCTCTATCAATACGGCTACGATCCTCGCCGCCTCTGCCGGGATCTGCTTGAACACTTCCGCCATTTAGTCGCCGCGAAAATCAGCGCGGAGCCCGTGCTGCTGGGCGATTTACCAGATCATGAAGTGACGATTGTCCGCCAGCAGGCGGAGGGATGTTCACTGGAGGATCTCCAACGCTTTTTTACGCTCCTTCTCCATACGGATGAAGAACTGAGTAAGACCGCGCATCCACAGCTTGTGATTGAGATGGCTCTGGTGAAACTGGCGAGCCAGCCGCCTATCGTGCCCATTGAAGAAGCGCTGGCGCGGTTGGAAAGCCTGCAAAAGGCATTATTGGGTCATGCCCCCGCGCAGACAGCGGCCGCTCAAGTTGTTCAGCCGAATCCCCCCGCAGCGTCTTCCTCAGCCTCCTTACGAGCTGCGGCGCGGATCCAGCGAGAAGACCGATCGCCAGCTTCTCCTTCTCCTCTGGCGAATCCGCCCACCTCAACCCCTGATCCAGCTCTCCGCACTATCCCCGCGCCTGCGATAGCCGGAGGAGACGAGCTCGAAGCGTGGGAAGGATTTTTACGTGCTGTCCGGAGAGAAAAGATCTCCCTGTTCTTCCCGCTGAAATCTGCCGTACTCCTTGCACTGACGCAGACAGCGCTCCGCATCGGCGTGGAAAAAGACTTATACTTCCGGGAGCTGAATCGGAAAGAAAGCCGCTCCTTGTTGGAAGACATCGCACGGCGTTTCTTTGGGCGGAGCATCGCGATAGATATTACTAAAGGAAGACCTGAGATGGCGGCGTCAGTAGCCGCTACAGAACCGCTGGCGGCAAACACCCCGGCAGTGCAAGTTGAGCAAGAACAACCGGCAGCAGCTGACCCCTTGGTGCAAACAGTCCTTGATGTCCTCGGTGGAGAAGTGCAAGGCACGCGCTCGCACCGGCCGTCAGGTGAACCACGATAAGGAGCGATCATGGCTAACCTCGGAGACCTGATGAAACAGGCTCAACAATTGCAAAACAAGCTTTCGCGCATTCAAGAAGAGGCTGGAAACAAGACCGTCGAGGCTTCGGCTGGTGGGAATATGGTTACTGCAACGGTCAACGGGAGGCTCGAACTTCTTTCTTTGCGCATTGACCCGTCTGTTGTTGAAGGCGGCGACATAGAAATGCTGCAAGATTTAGTGATTGCTGCTGTCAACGAAGGCGTCCGCAAAGCCCAAAAGATGATGGCGGAAGAAATGGGCAAGGTTGCCGGCGGCTTGAAGATTCCCGGATTGACGCCCTAACGCCCGACGCATTACGCACCACGGACTCCTGTATTATCCTGTAGGTCTATCGTATCTCGCGCGTTGCGTGTTATGTGTTGTATTTGTAAACCTATGCAACTCACCCCTTCACTTGCTCGTCTCGTCCAAGAACTAGGAAAACTCCCCGGTATTGGGGAAAAAACAGCCACGCGTTTGGCGCTGTTCATTTTGAACTCGGATCGTGACTACGTCGAAAATCTCGCTGAAGCGATCTGGGCAGTCAAAGCGGAAACGACGCTGTGTCGGGAATGCTTCAGCTTGGCGGAAGGCGATTTGTGCGCGATTTGCCGTGATCCGCAACGTACCGAAGACATTCTTTGTGTGGTGGAAGAACCGGCGGACCAAATGGCGGTCGAGCGCATCCATGAATTTCGTGGCCGCTACCATGTGCTCCATGGCGTACTGGCCCCGCTTGACGGCATAGGCCCGGAAGAGCTGAAGATTGCACCCTTGATCGAGCGGCTCAAACGTGGCCACACCAAGGAAGTGATTATCGCCACAAACCCGACGGTTGAAGGCGAGGCGACTGCGCTGTATCTGGCCAAGCAGATTAAACCGCTTGGCGTTCGCGTCAGCCGCATTGCGCATGGCGTCCCCATGGGCGGCGACGTCGAGTATATCGACTCCGTTACGCTCGGCAGAGCCATTGAAGGCCGACGAGAGATGTAAAGAACTCTCTTTACACTCCTCGCGCCCTTTGCTACAAAGCCACTTCATATCTGTCAGGAATGACAGGTGATCCTCGGTAGCTCAATCGGCAGAGCAATCGGCTGTAAGTAGTGCAGCTTCCATGGGAGACCATGGTTGGAAAACCGGGTGAATTCAGGGAAGCCTGTATCGGAGGTCATGCTTCTGAATGGTAATCCTGAGCGAAGCCTGCTGAAGGGTGCAAAGTAGGCAGGAACGTGCAGAGACTAGAGGCTGAGGAGCCCGACCAATAACGCCTCAAGAGCGCCTGGCGCCCTTCCCTGGTTCGCCAGGAGGGCGATGAGATAGTCCAAGCCTAAGAGAAATCTTAGGGTCCTTGTAACCGATGGGTTGTAGGTTCGAGTCCTACCCGAGGAGCTTTGCCAATGAAAGCCGTCAGATAATGTGCTGACGGCTTTTTTCTTATCGAGGGAACTGGTGATGGTGGTCCAGCCACCAACGGGTGATGTCAATCCGCCGTGTAAACCAGCTCTCGCCTTTTTACAACGCATACTCGATACACTCCCGTAAGCGAGGAGTCCGTCCGGGTGGTTTTGATGAGTGTCATGCTGAGGAGCGCAGCGACGAAGAAGCTCGTGCCGGCCGTGGCGTTGCGAGCTTCTTCGCCTTCACGGCATTCCGGCTCGGAATGACAGTCCCTCAACTGCAGGTGGACAGAGTACTAAACGTGCGGCCGGCCTGTCCGACCATACGAGGATGCAGGCCGATAGACAGCATCTTTTCCTCGGTCAAGAAAGATGTTCGACTGACACAGAGCAGACGGCTAAGGAAGCCATACTCTACAAGGGGGATTGCGCCCTTATTTTCTCTCCTCTCTTTTGCCAAATCTCTGCCCCTCTGCGTTTTGAGCCTATTTTGACATTTGCTTAATAAAGGCAAATTTTTCCATAGAGAGGGCGTATTTTCTCGATGCTGCCTCCGCTCACGCGGATATTTTTTGCTGATCAGAGCGACAGACAGTGACGAATCAGCTGGCATGATGAGTGCTAAAAGCCTGTGGCGGCTCCTCTGTGCCGGTGCTGGCGGGGTTGAGCCTGTCCTCTGCGAGAGCTTTGCACACAAAACCGATGAACAATAGATACCGTGCCTCCTCCATCCGTTAGCGGTGTGTACGGCGTGCGGAGCGCGCCAACGCCGGGGCGCGTCCCACGCGCTCTACAGGAGCGTCACTAATGGACTTGCGAGACAAGTAGTAGGAGCGATGCGCCGGTCGTGGAGCATTATAACTTTTAGCTCCAGGCGCCGATAAATGACGGCAGGACCGCGCGCAATTGGAATGGAGGTGTTCAGATGGGTGACATGGACGATATTGTCAAAGACTTTCTCATTGAGAGCTACGAGAACCTGGATCAATTGGATCGGCATCTGGTAGCGTTGGAGAAAGAGCCGACCTCCCAGGAGCTCCTGTCCGCCATTTTTCGCACAATTCATACTATTAAAGGCGCCTGCGGGTTTTTAGGGTTCGCCAAGCTGGAATCGGTGGCGCATGTCGGAGAGAACTTGCTGAGCCGCCTGCGAGACGGGCATCTCCTGCTCAATCCGGAGATCACCACCGCGCTGCTAGTTATGGTGGATGCGATCCGACAAATGCTGGCTCTGATCGAAGCAACAGGTCAGGATGGGGATGGGGATTACTCCGCCCTGATTGCCACGCTCACGCGCTTACAAGCGGAGGAGCCCGCGCACGGACCGGCGGACGGCCAGACAGAGCAAAAAACAAAAGGTCAGACGCCAAACCCACAAACGGGAAGCCAAGAGGAAACTGAGAACGTAGGGCAGGAGACAAGCACTTTTTCACCTGCAGTTTCGCCGTCTCTTGTTCTTCGCGCTCAACCGCAAAACTCAGAACTCAGCGCTCGCGAATCTTTTGGTCCCCAATCTCTATCCCCTCTCTCTCAACCTCTTGAAAGTGTGGATACACGAGGTGTGGTGGCGGATAGCACCATCCGGGTTGATGTGGGACTTCTTGATAAACTCATGAACCTGGTCGGCGAGCTGGTGCTCGCCCGCAATCAGGTGTTGCAGTTTACCGCCGATCAGAAAGACACGGCTTTTGTTGCGGCCTCGCAGCGGCTCAACCTGATCACTAGCGAGCTGCAAGAGGGCGTGATGAAGACGCGCATGCAGCCGATCGGCACGCTGTGGAGCAAATTGCCGCGTGTCGTGCGCGACCTCGCTATGGCGTGTGGCAAAAAAGTGCGCGTTGAGATGGAGGGCAAAGAGACCGAACTGGATAAAACTCTTATCGAGGCAATGAAGGATCCGCTGACGCACATGGTGCGCAATGCCGTGGATCATGGGATTGAGTCTCCCGAGCAACGCCTGGCGGTCGGAAAACCTGCCGAGGGAGTGCTGCTGCTCAAGGCGTACCATGAGGGGGGACAGGTCAATATTGAGATTAGCGATGACGGCGGCGGCGTCAATTTCGAGAAAGTGAAACAAAAGGCGCTCGAGCGTGGTCTGATTACGCAAGAACAGGCTGGACGTATGAGCGACCGGGAGGCGGCAAGCCTCATTTTCCTGCCAGGGTTCTCGACGGCTGAGAGGGTGACGAATGTTTCCGGCCGCGGCGTAGGCATGGATGTGGTGAGAACCAACATCGAGAAAATTAATGGAACGATCGACCTACAGAGTACTTCTGGGCAAGGTTCGACCTTCAAGATTAAGATTCCGCTGACCCTGGCCATCATCCCCGCCTTGACGGTGACCAGCGGCGGCGACCGTTACGCCATTCCGCAAGTGAGTCTCGTTGAACTGGTGCGTCTCGAAGGAGAGGAGGCGCGTAACGGCGTTGAGATGATTCATGGCGCGCCGGTGTACCGTCTGCGCGGCAATCTCTTGCCGATCGTGTATCTCAACCGCCTGCTGCGATTGGAAGATGATACGACAGGCGAGGGCGCAGCGCAGGGCGTTGCTTGTGATGGTGCGGCGGATGCGCTGAACATCGTCGTGTTGCACGCCGACGATCGTCAATTTGGCCTGGTGGTGGACGATATCAACGACACCCAGGAAATCGTCGTGAAACCCCTGGGGAAACAGCTCAAAGGCTTATCCGTATTTGCAGGCGCTACGGTTATGGGAGACGGCAAGGTCGCTTTGATTCTTGACGTCCTTGGCGTCGCTCAGCGCGCGAGCGTCATTGCCGAGACCCGGGAGCGATCAGGCGATGAAAAATCCCCCGAGGCGGAAGAGCAGAACGTGGAGAAACAAACCTTACTCCTCTTTCGCGTTGGAGAGGAAGGTCGTATGGCTGTGCCGCTCTCGGAAGTGGCGCGGCTCGAAGAGTTCCCTCTGGCAAAGATCGAACGTTCGGGCGCTCGAGAGGTCGTGCAGTATCGTGGTCAGATCATGCCGCTGGTCCGCCTTGCACAAACGCTCGGCCTGGCGTCTGGAGAAGAGCGTGACCCGCTCCAGGTTGTCGTCTATTCATATCAGGGACGAAGCATCGGCCTGGTGGTCGACCGTATTCTTGACATTGTTGAGGAGACCGTGATCGTGCAAAGTCGTTCCCATCGCGCAGGGATTCTGGGGTCCGCCGTCATTCAGCAGCGGGTGATGGACCTCGTCGATGTGCACGGCGTGATTTGTATGGCGGATCCGATGTTTTTTGCAGCTGAGGCGGCGTGATTCTTTCCCCTTCGTCCGCTAGCGGACGAGGGAATCTCATCTATTCTGTAAAGAGGAGCGACAACCATGGCGGACGAACATAAATTTTGCACGTTTACGTTAGATGGCATGCTGTTCGGGGTGGAAGTCTTGAAGGTGCAAGAAGTCATTCGCTTCCAGGAGATGACTCGC
>DATLYA010000061.1:0-3840 GCA_035575235.1 Candidatus Methylomirabilota bacterium | reverse complement strand
CAAGCCTGACATCATCGTGGCCTCCATCTCAGGCTATGGTCATACCGGGCCGCAAAAACACTACATGGCGTATGGTCCGGCCATTGCTCCCCTTACCGGTCTTTCATCGTTGACTGGCTATATCGATGGTCCGCCGCAGGAGGTCGGCATTTCCTACGGCGATCCCAATGCAGGGATCAACGCTGCGGTCGCTATCTGCGCCGCGTTAGCGGCGCGGCAGAGGACTGGGCAAGGACAATATATCGATGTGTCGTTATGGGAAGCGGTCGCCGCCTTGGTCCCGGAAGGCTGGATGGACTATGCCTTGAATGGGACACAGCCGCCGCGACGAGGGAACCGAGATCCCTGGATGGCGCCGCATAATTGTTTTCGCTGCGCCGGAGAGGATGAGTGGGTCACCATCGCCTGCGGGACGGACGAGGAGTGGCGGGCGTTGTGCCAGGCCATTGGCCAGCCGCAACTCGGGACTGATATGCGCTTTCGCACGGCGCGCGACCGCAAAAACCATGAGGATGAGCTAGAAAGCCTGCTCACGGCATGGACGGCAACCCGAGACAAATGGGAGATCACTCGCAGTTTGCAAGCAGTGGGCGTCGCAGCATTTCCGTCCATGAATCCGAAAGACCTGGCCGAAGACCCGCATCTCAACGCCCGCGAGTTTTTTGCCCGCCTGCCGCATCCTGAAATTGGCGTGCAGACCCATACGGGAATTCCGTGGCGGTTACACCACGCCCCGAACGGCGTACAAGCGCCTGCGCCGCTCTTGGGCCAGCATACCGACGAGGTGATGCGGGAGCTGTTACAGTATTCCGAAGAAGAAATTGCGCGGTTAAAGGAACACCAGGTGTTGTACTAGCATTCGTCCTAATACCCCCGCTGCCAATCGATCACATTGAGCAGCGGTTCACCCTTGAGGTAGCGGCGCAGATTCTCGCAAAACACCTCCATGCCTTTGGCGTGGGAGACATCCGTGCCGACCGAGGTGTGCGGCGTGATGACGACGTTAGGAAGCCGCCAGAGTTCTTCCGGCGGTGGGCCAGTGAATTCGTCAGTGTAGACATCTAGCGCCGCTCCGGCGATCCACCCCTCACGGAGCGCCTTGATCAACGCCGGCTGATCGATCAATTCCCCGCGCGCGATGTTGATCAGGTACGCCGTGGGTTTCATGACCCGCAATTGCGCCGCGCCAATCAGTTTGTCGGTTGCTGGCGTCCACTGAGCGCACAGCGCGACAAAGTCACTCTGCGCCAACAGCGACGAGAGCTCTGTCGGCGGCAATAATTCATCGACTCCCTGGGTGTTACGTTCCGGCGTCGTGACGGAGCGTCGGGTGGCGACGACGCGCATCCCAACGGCTTTGGCGAGCCGCGCGACTTCACTGCCAATGCCGCCCAGGCCGATAATCCCGATGGTCTTGCCCTGCACGAGCACGGATCGATAGGCGCGCCGCTCAAACGTCCGCCGCGCCCGGTCATGAAAGGCTTGGGGGAGCGATTTGGCAAACAGCAGCATGGTCGCTAAGACATACTCCGCGATCGGCAATGAATTGTTCACTCCTCGTGAGGTCGTAGCGAGGACATCGCTGCCCCATACATCGCCCATACGGAGATTAGACGCCCCCGCCGGCGTTTGATGGAGCCACTTGAGGCGGGGCGCACGGGCGCGCAGGTCAAGCGGAAAGGGAAACCGGATACAGATCACGTCTGCTTCGGCCAGTAAGGCGTCCCGCTCCGCCCGCGTGGTCGTACTCTGGATAATCAGGGAGCGCGGCACATACCGTTCCACGGTTTCTGTCGGCCAGGTCCCGGCGTATTCAACTTCAAATACGCCGCGCGCATCAATCACCCGCACTCCTGGGTCTACTGCGGCAATACGCTCCAGAGGGCGGTCGCCTACAGCGCCAAGCACCAGCACGGTTGTGGTGTGCATGGATTCTTGCTCCTTGTCCATACCCGATGAGATTAGTCGCTCTGCGCCATGCTGTGTCCGTATTCTGCCCGAGAGCCTGCGGACGGAGGAGGAGGCAATCCCAGTTTCTTCTTCACTTCGTCATTCGCGACAGGCGTCACCCCTTGCACAGTCAGTTGGTAGGCGTCCATATATTGTTGCGGCGGCAGCAGGGCGATCGCTTGCGTCTTGAGCACGGCCGCCACATCTTCAGCGCCCGCCACCGAGGTATACGGGTATGGCGCTCCGGCAAAGAACGACGAGAACAGCCCATCCCAGTGATGAGGAATATGCGCCTGTGGTCGTAGGATCTTGCCCACCGCCTCGGCAAGACTACGGTCGCTATAGCCAATCCATACATCGACATGATCGAGTCCTGCGTCTTTCATGGCCGCACGGAGATTGTCTTGTGGCGCACTCGTCTGCGCCGCAACCACCAAATTATCGAGCGGGAGCCCTCGGGTCCGAAAGAACTGCTCGTCGATAGCCGCCGGATGTTGAAAAGTAACGGCGTTGCCGGTGTTGGAATAGAACCAGCTTACTGGCCCAGCCGCCGTCATGGCGGTGAACAGGTAGGCGCGAGCGCCGCCCCCGTTAGGAAAATCTTGCAAGGTGCCGGGTCGTAACCCTTCAACGCCGGGTGGGATATTTGGACTCTTCACCAACTCCATCGGCGTATACAGGACGCGGCCCATGGGAGTAGACACATCCCCACTGTGATTCCAGCGCACCACTCGGACAATGAGCTGATCCCCCAGCGGGAGCACTTCTCCCCCTTCGACTACCGTACACTGCGACGCCGGCGCGCCTTGGGCTATCGCCTGGAAACAGGTCGAGCGCGAGCCAATGATGCGCGCGCCAGTTAATTTCGCCCACGTCGCCGTGTCAAAGGAGTGATCGTAATGGCTGTGCCCGGTAAGGATGAAGTCGATATGTCCACGATCGCCCAGGGCGTCGATAAGTCGCCGAATGGCCGGCTCGTCTGGTTTTGTCGGCGTCGCCATCGCGAAGCCCACGCCGGAAAACGCCGCCTCTGGGATGCGGGTGATATAACCATCCATGAGCACACGGGTCGTCCCGACCTCGAATAACCAGTTCGTGATCGACATCCAGGTCAGCCGCACATGCGGAGGTTTCTGCGACGCGGCCCAGAGCGGACAAACGGCGCTCAGGCTGACGGCGACAGTCATCACTATCAGGGCAAAGAGTTTTGTACAGACGGAGTGCAGCACTATTCTTTCCTCCTGGCGTAAAGCGTTCCCGGCATGGCCAGGCTTTGACACGCCACACTGTTGCTCTTTTTCAGGCTGCGGTCGCATGACATGGCATGAGGGTAAGCCAGGCTGTCATTGCAAGCGGAGCGAAGCAATCCCTGTCTCTTTTTTGAGATTGCTTCGTCGGCTGCGCCTCCTCGCAATGACACTCCTTCCCTAACTTAACGGCATTGCCCTGGCAGGGAAGAGATCCCGCATCTCCGGGATGACCCACAGGGGCGGTTGGCCGCGGGCGACGCGCTCAATATTCGCGTAGCCATTGTGGAACCGCTTGCGATAACTGTCCACCGTCGGTCCGGCGCTATGCGGGGTCAGGGTGACATTTGGCAGCGTCAACAAGGGATTGGTTGGATCAGGCGGCTCCTTTGCCTGCGTGTCGAGACCGGCCCCCAGTATCCGTCCTTGTTGCAGCGCCTCGATCAATGCGGGTTCGTCTACGACCTCTCCACGGCAGGTGTTGATTAAAATCGCCGTGCGTTTCATGCGGCCGAAGGCTTGAGCGTCAATCATGCGGCGCGTGCTCTCATTCAAAGGCACATGCAGGCTCACGACGTCGGCGGTCGCGAGCAGCGTGTCGAGCGGCACATACTGGACGCCCAACGCTCCTTCCTCCTGAGGG
>DATLYA010000060.1:0-10998 GCA_035575235.1 Candidatus Methylomirabilota bacterium | reverse complement strand
CGGTCACCCTACGCTTCCTGAAGCCCTGCGCGAAGCGGCGTTGAATGTGGATAAACGGTCACGGCAAAGTTAATTTTCCAGTGCGCTGCGAAGCGGCTCTCGAACTCATCCCTAACCCTCCTCCGGCCCGAAATCCTGGATTCCCGCGTTTTGTAAAAAAGAAAGACTGCGGAGCAGAGAGAGAATCTCGTTAGTGACTCAGCTCCGCCACCAGCGCTTCATTTGACGGCGTTCGCTCGAAAAACGTGAGCAACAGTTTCGTTGCTTCCACTGTGGTGAGTTCCGCACAACGGCGGCGGAGGAGATGAGCGACTCTCAGTGAGGCGGGATCCAGCAGTTGGTTTTCTCTGCGTGTCCCCGATTTGGCGAGGTCGAGCGCGGGAAAGATGCGACGGTCTGCGAGCCGCCGATCCAACAGCACTTCCATGTTGCCCGTTCCTTTAAATTCTTGCGCGATGACCTCATCCATGCGGCTGCCGGTGTCAATAAGCGCTGTGGCGATAATGGTCAATGAGCCGCCGGTTTCCAGTTGCCGCGCCGCGCCGAAGAAACGTTTGGGCAATTCTAAAGCGCTTGCGTCGATGCCGCCGCTCATCGTGCGCCCTGTCTGGGTCTTGAGATTGTGCGCACGCGCGAGGCGCGTCAGCGAATCTACCACGACGACGACATCCTTGCCCACAAGCGCATCTTTCACTGCCCGTTCTAAGCACGCCGCCGCCGTGGCCAAATGTTCTTCAAGCGGGCGGTCATTAGAGGAGGCAAAGACTTCAGCTTTGACCGAGCGACGGAAATCCGTCACCTCCTCTGGTCGTTCATCAACCAGGAGGCAATACAGCACGGCGTGCGGCGCGCCAGCCGCAATGCCCAGGCAGAGGTCCTTTAAGAAGGTGGTTTTGCCGGTGCGTGGCGGCGCCAGGATCAATGCGCGTTGTCCAAATCCAATAGGACAAAGCAAGTCGAGGACGCGAAGCGTCAGTGGCGCATCCGGGCCGGCAAGAGGAATTTTGCGGTTGGGAGGAAGGGCGACGCGCGACTGAAATTCTTGCAAGGCTGGCGAGGGCGCTGCGGCTTTCGACTTATACGCGCCTCGTTGACGCCCGCCCTGAGAAACCTGTCGCTGTCGCTTGGAAAACGGTTGATTTGTATTTCTGCGTCTCAGCGGTTGCCGCATCCCCACAATCCTTTCCCCTCTGAGCGTACTCTTTTCTTGTCGCCGACGCCACTCTGACCGCTCGTTGACCGCATCCCCCTCTCGGATATAGCGCCCATCGAGAGCGCTTCCGTTCGTCAAGTAAGTAAGCCAGAGACGGCGCTCAGGCGTTATCTTCACAGCGTTTAGGCTGTAGGGTCTTACTTCTCTTAGAGCCTTTCATTGAACCGGCGCGGTCCGCCTTCATTGCAGGGTCGTACCCTGAGGCGTCACATCTGGTGAGTATCGTTCAGAAGGCCATGTCATTGAGGCGGCGAGGCGGCAGACTGGGGGAGTGAACACTTTCCGGTACACCGTCAATAGAGACGGACACCTGGATGGCTCCCTAAGGCAAACGATCTTCCTCTACCTTTTGGCTCTACGACAGCGCGGCCTCGTATACTGAGAGAAGCCGCTCGCGTTGAACGCCGCTACGCGGTAACAGTAGCGCTGCCCCTCTAGAACGCTACTGTCCACATAGCTCGTGATATTGACTCCTACTTCACCCAGATACTGCCAGGGCGTCCTTCCGGCAGGCCGGCCTAAGGTCCTGCGCTCAATTACAAAGCCCGTCTCATTGGCGCTGGTGTCAACCCACGACAGCCGCAGTTGCTGCGCCGCGGCGGGCGGAGCGCAGTAGGACAAACTTATCCCAAGGACTACACCATATATGCTTCCCTTCATCACAGAACACCCCTTGGCATGTCGTGTGTGGTGAACGACGCGCCTCCTGCAGGAGGACAGCACCGCCTTCAGTCTAGCGTCAGTGGCTCTTTATGCTAGAGAGCAAGCGAAAAGCCGCCGCGAAGAGTTCGTGGCGCGATATATTTCATATGCCAGCGGTTTAAGGCAAATGACGAGCGAGAACAGGCAGGCGGCGGGTTTCCCGATCGCCAGGCCGGGTTACTAGAGACCCCGCAAAAGAATCGGGTATAGTGCCCGCCATGGGACAGCAAGCATATCGCATCGGTGTAGATATCGGAGGCACCTTTACCGATCTCTTTCTCTTATCTGAGTCTGGCGATACCGTTGCTCTTGGCAAAATACTCACAACGCCGCGTAATCCGGCGCAAGCGGTCGTAATGGGCTTGCAAGAGCTTCTGACCGAGCAACACATTGCTCCGGAAACCATCACGCATCTCGTGCATGGCACGACGCTTATCACCAACGCCATTATTGAGCGGAAAGGAGCGAAAACTGGTTTGATTACGACAAAAGGATTCCGTGACGCATTAGAAATCGGACGAGAGCGCCGGTACGACATCTACGATATTTCGCTTGAGAATCCTGAACCGCTCGTGCCGCGATTTTTGCGACGTGAAGTGACGGAACGGCTTGACCATACAGGCCGCGTGAGCATTCCGCTCGACCCTGCGGAAGCCCTTGACGTGATTCGCGGACTTGTGGCCGACGGCGTCGAGGCGCTGGCCGTATGCCTCCTGCATGCGTTTCGCAATCCGGCGCATGAGTTGTTGATCAAGCAACTCGCCGCCGAACATTTTCCCCATATTGCTTGTTCTGTCTCTTGTGAGGTGACGCCAGAAATCCGCGAATATGAGCGCACTTCGACCACCGTAGCTAATGTGTACGTAAAACCCTTAGCGAAACAGTACCTGGAGCAGTTGAATGCTGAGCTGCGCGCGTTGGGAGTGCCGCGCGATATGTTTATTATGTTGTCAAATGGCGGCGTTGCCAACTGCAGTGTGGCCAGTGAATATCCGATCCGCCTCATTGAATCCGGTCCGGCGGCGGGCGCGCTTGCCGCCGTCTTTCACAGCAGCCGGAAAAAACTGGCTCGGGTGATTTCCTTTGATATGGGGGGGACGACCGCGAAGATTTGCCTGATTGATAACGGAAAGCCAATGCTGACGACCGATTTTGAGGCGGCGCGCGTCTACCGCTTCAAGAAGGGCAGCGGCTTGCCGCTGAAAGTGCCGGTGATCGAAATGATTGAGATTGGCGCTGGCGGCGGCAGTATTGCGCGCGTTGATAAACTTGGACTCCTCAAAGTCGGTCCTGATAGCGCAGGCGCAGAACCTGGTCCAGTCTGTTATGACCAGGGTGGGGAAGATCCAACCGTAACCGATGCTGACCTTGTGCTCGGCTATGTGAGCCCAGACTATTTTCTCGGCGGCAAGATGCGATTGAATCGCGAGAAAGCGATACGTGCGATCGAAGAAAAAGTAGCTCGCCCCCTTGGCGTTGACTTAATCCATGCGGCCTGGGGCATTCATCAAGTCGTCAATGAAAACATGGCCAATGCCGCACGCATTCATTTGGTAGAGAAAGGACGGGATCCGCGCGATTACAGTTTGATCGCTTTTGGCGGCGCTGGCCCCGTCCATGCTTACCGCGTCGCCGAGCGGCTCAAACTCAAAACGATTGTGTGTCCGCTGGCGGCTGGCGTGACTTCCGCATTCGGCATGCTGACGGCTCCGTTAGCGTTCGATTTTGTCCAAAGCTATGTCGTCACGCTCTCAGAGCTTGACTTTGCCGTGCTTGACCAGATCTATGCGGAGATGGAAAAGCGAGGACGCGCGTTACTGGAGGCCGCTGGCGTTGAAGGGACCATGACCACCATCTCACGGTCAGCGGATATGCGTTACTTGCAGCAAGGATTTGAAATTCGCGTGCCGCTGCCGTCAGAGCGACTCACGCCAGAGCACTTGCCTCTCTTACGCCGCACTTTTGCTGAGGAGTATGAGCGACTCTATAAGCGACTCAATCCTGGCGTAGAAATCGAGGTTGTCAACTGGCGGCTCATGGCTTCAGGACCGCAGCCGTCCATACAGCTTCCTTCTGCGCGTACAGACACCCAAACGTTTGCTGGGGCGCAGAAAGGAAAACGCGCCATCTATCTCCCTGAGCAGAACGGTTTTGTCCAGTGTGAAGTGTATGATCGTTATCTGCTTCCTGCTGGCGCAATGTGTGCTGGTCCTGCTGTGGTAGAAGAACGAGAATGCACCGTGGTGGTTGGGGCGAACGCGCAAATGCAGACTGATGAGGAACGGAACCTGATCATTACCTTGCCGTGATGATGCGAGCGCCGCCGTGCGCGTTGCTTCCAATTGGAAAAATCAAGCAATAGCGGTTGAGTACGCGCCATGAGAGTCAGGAAACTTTTCTACTTTTATGAATGATGAGGCGCAACCCTGCTCTGTGAAAGGTGCGGTAGGATGACCACCATGCGCCGCCGCTTCCGATGGCTTGCCCTGGTCGCTGTGATACTGTGGGGCCTTGGCTCGCTCCTCTTATGGAGAGGTCAGGGACGACACAATCGACTGGATTGGGATCTGGCTACGCAATATCCTCCGGAGCAACCTTTTCAACCTGGAGAAATTTTTGCCTCAACGCTCATCGCCATTATGGAGCATGAACTCCACGATGGGTTTGGGTGGCGGCCGAATGATTTTTTTCTTTGGGGGCCGCGGTTGTGGGCGGATAATAACGCTTCTCGGCAACTTGGTATTTTACAAGCCCTGCGTGAGAGCTTACGAGTTTTCAAAGATCATCTTACAAAAGTGTCGAGCAACGAATATGATCCCGACTTATTGGAGGCCGATACGCTCTTTCGCAATGATGCCGAACGGTTCTGGTTGCCTTCGGCGGAAAGCCGATTTACCAAAGGGGTAGAACGGCTGCGCGCCTATGTGGCTGGATTACGGCACAACTCTCCACGCTCACGTCCCATTACGACGCGCAATGTTGAACTGGTGCGGTTATTCCAGGCGTGGAGTGATCTCTTAGGAGACGCGCACGCCAGTCTTTATAAAGAACAAGAAGCTGACGGTAGCAGCGTATGGTTCCGCACCGACAATTATTTCTACCACGCACAAGGATGCGCGCACGTACAGCACGCTCTTCTGTTGGCATTGAAGCGAGAATATCATCAGCTTCTCGCCGTCAAACCAGTGATGCAGACGCTGTTCGATGAAGCGGCTCAAGCCTTGGAGAAAGCGTCCTTGATGAATCCCTTCGTTATCCTCAATGGCAGCCCTAGCGGTGTATTCGCCAATCATCGACGCAACCTGGATGCATATATCATTGAGGCGCGGCAAAAGATGTATTCTATTCGGGAAGAGCTTGAAAAATAAAGAAAAAGGCCCGAATGATCTCATTCGGGCCCAGGCTCAAGACGGCGGGGTTCCCACAACACCGGACGTCTCTATGCGCCCTGTAGCCTAGCGAACTCCCTCTGCAGGGTCAATACCTGTAGCCCGCCAAACTGCTCTGTTTCGTCAAAAAAGATGGGACGTTGTTTGCACAAAAGTAGAACAGGCTGCTAATTTGGCTAGGCTTTTTTCAGCAACGGCATTTTAAGTCCATGAACTGGTTGTCCAGAAAGGGGTTTTTTTCAAAAAAACTTTTCCCAAATACTATTTCTCTCTTGACGCAGCGGAGACTGTTTGCTAGACATGAGCACCGATGGGCTCCGCCTAGGGCTCAATATTATAAGTTGTAGGGGTTCCCTTAAAGCACCTATGGGCGATCAGGAAAGAGAAGTATGCTGAAGGGGTGTTTGGTTGTGGCTGCCTGACAGGAGCGTACTAAACCTCGACAGCCCTGAGAGCCTAAATCACTAGGAGGTCTCTATGGCAGCGAAGAAAGCCGCGGCGAAAAAGCCAGCGAAGAAAGCTCCAGCGAAGAAGAAGTAAGTTCAACTCTATCCCACTGTCTCCTTAGGCGGAAGACTCACAGCGAAAGGCCCTCGCTCGAGGGCCTTTCTTTTTTTCTCGCCGCCCGCTATCTGAAAACGCGGCGCCGGATGCCGCCTTTTGTTGCTTGACGTGCTGCTTTCGCTTCTTGGCAAGGAGTCGAGCAGCTCTTGAGTCTAGCGGTTTCTGCGTCCAGACATGGGGATGCTGCTCGTCGGTCTGCCATTGAAGCGCTCGCTCTACAAGCAGAGACGCTGTCAGAATAGAGAATAGAGAGGATAAATCATGGCGGATACACAAGAGGATAAAGTTCCTCAACTGAAAGTTTCCAGCGCTTATCCAGGCGAATGGTACATTGTGGAAGTGGATGGAGGAGACAGCGAGCTAAAGATGGAGTTGCATCGTCCGGTTGGCTCCGATTCCTCGGATGTCTTTCACTTGCGTATTGTTGCCCCTCTGCGTTCTTTTGACGTAAAGAGTACGAAACCCGGCGGCTCTGAGCATACGCATCAGGGAGTAGAGACCGTTCACCTTACGTTTAACGGCCCGGCGACGGTGTGGCCGGATTTTGTACGCTGTATTCAAGCAGTTGCGAGCGTCTTCGATACCTTTTCAACCGCTCCACTCGACCGCGAGAAGGTGCGCGAGCATTTCTTTCGCAATAAAAAATAGAGCCGTGCCCGCGTTTTTACCATCGTCTCTCTCTGGCGACTTGTTCCTCGGAATCAACTGCATATCCGTGTTGGGCGCGTACGTTCAGGTTTTCAGCTCCAGGACGCCGCACAGCTACACGTACGTTGCGGTAGTGCGATCCCCTTCTTGTCGGCGTGTACCCGAGGCTGTACTGCGAACGCAGCTCACGAGAGATCGTCTGCACGGCGTCATCGAGTATGGCGTCACTCCTCATCACGTCTCTCTCGCTTAAGGTAAAGAGCGTTCCTCCGGTCTGGCTTGTTGCTTCGCGAAGGATACGATTCCCGCGTTCATCATTGGCAAGGCCGCCTATTCCCAGCGAGAAGGGGCCAATTTGGAGACCGCCAGAACCAGAGCCAAGGTCATTAATGCCAATGGCGTAGATGAGAACGCCCGCGCGCCGCGCCGCGCCGATCGCGCGATCTAATGAGCTAAAACTGGTGGTGTCATCTCCATCGCTAATGATGAACAGCGCTTTCTTTGGATTGTGCCCATACGACACGTGGCGCAGGCCATCGAGCATGGCGTCATACAGCGCCGTGCCTCCAACCGGACGAAGCATGCCGATGGCGCGCGAGAGGAGGAGGCGGCTGTCCGTAAAATCTTGCAGCAGCACAGGCTGTGAGCTAAAGGCTTCGAGAAAAATTTCATCTCGTGGGCGAATCGCGTCAATCAGGCGGCGGAGTGCGAAGCGGGCGCGGCCAATCTTGGTCTGCATACTGCCGCTGGTGTCGATCAAGATGCCCATGCTAATCGGCTCCTTATCCCCAGTATTGAAGTAGGTCAGTTGCTGCGGTTCTTCATCCTCATACAGCTCAAAGTCCTCTGGCTGGAGTCCGGTGACATAGCGTCCCTGAGGATCGGTAACGGTGACTGTAATAAGTTGTGTGGGCCGTGGCTCTAGGGATTGGGGTCGCGGAGGAATGTTCGCCTGTTGGCGTGGCGGTGAGGGTAAGTTTTGCGGTTGAGAGGGCAGTTCCATCACCTGCTTTCCTGAAGGCGTAGAGCGTTGTGATCCTGGGATGGGCAATCCTCTCTGAGGCGTCGACTTTGGTCCTTCCTGCTCTCCAGGCCAAGGGCCCTGCCATCCTTCTGGACGAGACGAAGTTCTTTGTGCGAACGTTAGCGAAGCGCTGAATAAGAAAAAAATCCCGACTAGCAACAGACCGACGCGGATGCTCGTACGCATGATCTGCCCTCCTGCACTTGACCTTAAACCCTTCGTATGGCCTGGACAAGCCACTAAGCGGGTCTCACGCCTGACCTTGACCGTCTTGCCCCTGGTCCGTATGTGGGTGGCTGAGAATGGAGTGGTTGCATGATTCTTACCCACCATGGAATAACCCCTCAGATCCATCCTAGCGCCTATATCCAGCAAAGCGCTCATATCATTGGCGACGTCCACATCGGCGCTGAGTCGAGCGTCTGGTTTAACGCCGTAGTGCGTGGCGACGTCTGTTTCATTCGCATCGGTGCGCGTGTCAACGTTCAAGACAACGCCACTATTCATGTGTTTAGCGGCGGGATTCCGACGATCCTAGGCAACGGCGTGTCCATTGCCCATAACGTTGTTGCTCATGCCTGTACTATCCATGATTTCACGCTTGTAGGGATGGGAGCGATTGTCCTTGATGGCGCTGAGGTTGGCGAGGAATGTCTTATTGGCGCTGGCGCCGTAGTGGCGCCGCGTACTCAGATTCCTCCTCGTTCCTTAGTGGTAGGCAATCCGGCCAAGGTGCTTCGCTCTCTAAAGCCGGAGGAGATTGAGCGTCTCCACCAAACCGCAGACAACTATGTGCGGTTCGCCAGTGAGTATATAGCGCAGGGACTCCGTTAGCGCATCATGGATGATGGCGTATCAATGACACGGTTCACCATCGACGCAGTTGTTCTCTTCTCTCTCTTTCGAGGAAGTCGTCGGGCCAGCGCTCACGAGGAGAAAACGTCACCCAGACAACTGCCGTAGATCATTGCCCTTCACGAAGTTTAGCGATTTTTGCGCGAATTTCGGCGGCGTCTGCTGCTCCTGGCGCGATAAGAAGATAGCGGTCATAGCCTTGTGCGGCTGCCGTACGGTCTCCTTTATCTTCAAACGCTTGGGCTAGATTCCGGTAGGCAGCGCCCAACGTGGCGTCCAAACGGATCGCGGTTTGGTAGGCGGCGATTGCCTCGTTCAAATCTCCTGCAGCCCGGAATGCTAATCCCAACTGATTCGACGCCTCAGCATAATTCGGTTTGAGTCGAAGGGCGGAGAGAAACTCGGCAATGGCTCCGGTTGCATCCTTCCTGTCCAGCAGCGCGAGTCCTCGCTGGAGGTGATCCTGGGCCGTTCCCGCTGCTGGGGTCGGAAAAATCTCTTGATAGACCGCAGCGTGTAACGCCGTCGTGTCAGGCGCGGAGGGCGCGGCGGCAAGGTACTGTTTGTAGGCGTCGAGAGCCCCTGTCCGATCTCCGTGGTGTTCCAAGGCGTTGCCAAGGTTGTAATAAGCGGCCGGATTCTGTTGACTCGAGCGGCGAAATGCAGCGATAGCGCCGGCAAAGTCGCCTCGGTCATACAAGGCTAAGCCGAGTCCATGACGAGCATCGAGCCGTTCCTGGTCAAAATGTAAAGCCGCCTGGAATTCTGGAATAGCAGAGGCGCTCTCGCCCTTAAAATAGTAAGCCATGCCCAGATTGGCATGAAGCTCGGCACGATTGGGCTCGGTCCGTAAAGCGGCGGTGAACTCCTGGACCGCTTCCATCCATCGGCCTTGACTCAAAAATATTTCTCCTTGTCGAGCATGTCCCAAGTTCGTTTGGTTCAGTTGCGCCTCACTGAGGCAATAATGGCAAACAACAATCGTCAAACACAGGATGAACTCACAACAATATCGAGGAGGCGGAAACAACATGGTGAACTCCTTGAAGGCTCTTCGTTTTGTGAACGCCTGGGCCAGAATACCAGGGCGTGCGCGAGAGGGACGTACGATCAATGTGTGACATCTTCCACTTGACTGTGCAAGGTGAGAAGAGATAGAGCCTCCTATGCGCAGGTTGCTTTCCGTGGGTGGAGATGGCGGTTCATTATGGATCTCGGGAATCCGGCGACATTCTTAGAGCAGCTCCTGGACACGTTCACGGTATTGGACGCACAGGGCGTTGTGTGCTCGCAAAGCCCCTGGTTTGAGCGTATCCTTGGGTATGAACAAGGAAAGCTGGCGGGGGAGAGTGTTTTTTCCTACATCCATCCGGAAGACCGTCCTCGCGTCCTTGAGGCCTTCACAAAAGTAACACGTTGCCCTGGGGAGACGATCGCCGCTGAGTTGCGGTTCCGCCATCGCAACGGCTCGTGGCAGGTGCTCCAGGCGGCGGGAAAGTCTTTTGTTGATAGCGCCGGAGACATTCGCGTCGTGGTCAGCGCGCGTAACGTCACTGAGCGGAAGTTGACGGAAGAAGCGCTGCGCGAGTCGGAAGAAAACTACCGGACTCTGGTCGAGAACCTGAATGACGTCATTTACGTCCATGACGCGAGCGGCATTGTGACCTATATTAGTCCTGTTGTTGAGACCTTTGGCGGTTACAAGCCAGAAGAGATCGTTGGGCGTCCTTTCGCAGACTTTGTACATCCCGATGATCTTCCAGCCCTGCTCGTAAGTTTTCAAAAGACACTGGCCGGCCATCTGGAGCCGAGCGAGTTCCGCGCCATAGCAAAATCTGGAGAGGTTCGCTGGGTGCGCAGTTCCGGCCGACCTATTGTGAAAGGAGGTCGTGTTGTCGGCCTGCGTGGCGTTCTTACTGATATCTCGGCACGCAAGCGCGCAGAGCAACAAACCGCAGCGCTCCTTGAGGTCGCGAAAGATATCAGCGGAACCCTGAATTTGCCGGAACTGCTGTACCGGGTTGAGAAGAGAGCAGTGGAAGCGTTGTCATGCACCGCGATGATGACGTTTTTCTGGGATACGCAGCACGATCGTTTCACCCTGGCGTCTCAGTACGGTTTTCCCGATGCCGCCCTACCAGAACTTCGGGAGTGCTGCTTGCCAGCTGACAAACAGTTCGAAACTCTTGCCAAAGGGCAAACTTTCGTGTTGCAAGTGGAGCCTCACCCTTCTGGACATTGTCCTACCTGGTTTCTGAAATTGGGGGTGAGGTCTCTCCTGGGATCTCCTTTGCGTATCCGAGGAAAACTGCGAGGCATACTCTTCGCCTGCACAACAGTTCGTGAGCACGAATTTACTCAGGAGCAAATAAGGCTCTGTGACGGCATTGCGCGACAGTTAGCGGTCGGGATCGAAGCCGCGGAACTGTACCAAGCGCAACAAGAGGAAGCGACGATCTCTTCTGCACTCGCACGCGTGGGGCAAGAGCTGATCAGCTCTCTCGATATACCAGCGATTCTTGCACGACTCTGCCGTCTTGTCAGTGAACTATTAGGGGGTGAGCGCTCAGCTATCGTAGTGTGGCGCCTGACGGAAGAGAAGA
>DATLYA010000059.1:0-8452 GCA_035575235.1 Candidatus Methylomirabilota bacterium | reverse complement strand
AACGCCAGCTTGTTGGCGGCGCCGGCGGACACCATGCACAGACGACCATTGTAATCGATGTTGGCCGTGCCAAGGGCGATGCGAGCGAACTTGCCCATGAGGTACGCTTTCTCATTCGTCATCGACGCGCCGGACAGAATGGCGAAAGCGTCTTTGCCGTACGCCTTTTGGATGCGGCGGATATTGCCCGTCACTAACGACAGAGCGTCTTCCCACGGGACCTGCTCAAACCCTCGTTTCGTACGCAGCAACGGCCCCAGGAGTCGATCAGGATGGTTGTTTTGCAAGTAGCGTTTGACGCCTTTCGGACAGAGCTTGCCCTGGTTGACGGGGAAGTCCGTCCATGGCTCAAACCCGACGACCTTCTCCCCCTTCACTTTCAATTGAATGCCGCATTGCACGCCGCAAAAGCAGCAGTGGGTTTGCACCAACCGGTCCGGCGGACCTCCGGCATGCCAGCCACCGGGCGGCTCGTAGTTCAAATGCGGGCCATACTGCTCGATGAGCTGTTCTTCAGGCAAAGGAAGGTGCGCCATGATTTTTTCCTACGTTGCGTCCCTGGTTGAGCGCCAGGAGGCGACGGCGGCACGGCGGGCAGATCTCTTGATAATGCGCAACCGGGCCGTCCAACTGATTGACAATTGCTAATTCGTTCAAGACATGCTTGAGATCGTTTACATGGAGCTGCGAGGCGAACGGTTCGCCGCAACGACCGCAGCGCGCCGGCGGACCGGCCTGCGCCAGGCGTTTATAGGAGGTCACTCCGATGTGCAATGGGCGCTGGAAGATGTGAAAGAGTTTGCCGAAGGGCAGCGACACCAGCAGCATGATGACCGAAGCGGCGTGCACTAACGAGATGAAGGCGAACCCACGCCCCTCTAACCAATGGGCGCTGATTGTCAGTCCCAGTCCCGAAGCGGCGACGACGAACAAGAGGAGAAGCGGCGCGATATCAAGACCGAAACGTTGCAGCGCCAGGGCGCCGCCGTCGGTCAACCGCCGGTAAAGAGCCAGGCCGACGCCGATCAACACCAGGATGGCGGAGATGTTGAGAGCGTTAAAAGTGAGAAAGGCGGTGATGGAGTGGACCGGGAATTCCTGCACTTTCACGCCCAAGAACACGACCTGGTAGATGGACGAGTCGTGCGCCGGGGTCTCGAAGTGAATCCACCCAAAGACGAGCGGGAAGGTAATCGCGAACGCCAGCATGCCACCCCAAGAGAGACAGAGGTGTGTGACCCAGCGCAAGCGGCTGCGATGGGCGATAAACCGTTGCGCCACGAGATTATTGAACATAGACTGTCCAAGGTGGACGCTGTTGGACGCGATCCGTCCCGTGCGCATCAGACGCCAGCTTTGTCGCCAGTATCGCTTCGTTGGCGGACGTTGGAGCCACAACGTGCAGCGGTACGCCGCCGCCGCGGCGGAGAAGACTGTGGTCAGGGCGTAAGGAAGGAGCGCCCAGTCAAAATGCCGCAATCCTTGTGATCCCAATACGATCAAAGTTGTCACCAGCGCCGCAGCGCCGCAGGCGGCCAGTACGCCGAGACAATGGGCTCTGCTCATTTCTCGGCCCCCGCCAGCAAGGGATGACCGCCTTGGTCAGTCCAATTTTCCCGCCACTCGTGCTGGAGCGTGAGCAAGAGCCAGCACGCCGTAAGCGCAAGGAGAGCAAAAATCAGAAACCCGGCGCTGTAGGAGCCGAAGAAATCCTTACAGACCCCCAACAGCGAGGGTAAGAGAAAACCGCCAAGACCACCGGTGGCCCCGACCAGACCAGTGGCGGCGCCGAGCTGAGCATGAAAGCGCTGCGGGACTAGTTGAAACACCGCTCCATTCCCCATGCCCAGGAGCGCCATGTTGAGACACAAGAAGAACGTAGCCACCGGCAAGTCTGGGAGTTGACTGATGACAAACAGAAACAGGCTGATGACCCAGAAGAGCAGCAGGAGCAGGTAAACGCCTCCCATCCGGTCCGCCAGGTGACCGCCGAGCGGTCGCATGAAACTCCCGGCGCAGACGCACAGCGCGGTGAGATTGCCGGCGGCAATGCGCGACACCCCGTATTCATCGTGGAGGAAGATGGCGAGGAAGCTCGCCAGACCGACAAAGCCGCCAAAGGTGATCATGTAGAAAAAATTGAATCGCCACAGGTCGCGTTCTTTGAGGACGGTCAGATACGCGCTGAGACGCTGCGGCGCCGGACGGGTAGGGCTGTCTTTGGCGAACAGGAGGAACACCCCCAGTGCAGCGAGAATCGGAATCAACGCCAGCCCGAAGACCTCGCGCCAGCCAAACCAGTCCGCTAAGCGCGGCGCCGCCAGGGCGGCGATCACCGTGCCGCTATTCCCGGCTCCGGCGATGCCCATGACCAGCCCCTGATACTCTGGCGGATACCACCGGCTCGCCAGGGGAAGCGCCACCGCAAAGCTCGCCCCGGCCACGCCCAGCAAGAGCCCAATGACATAAACTCCGGTGGGCGAGGCAGCGCCAAGCCAGCCTAACAGCAACGGTAAGGTGGTCAGAAGCAAGCCGATGGCGCCGACTCGTTTAGGGCCGAAGCGGTCGGCGATAATGCCCATGGGCAGACGCAGACACGCCCCTGCGAGTAAGGGCAGCGCGACCAGGAACCCTTTTTGTGAGGCGGTCAACCCGAAATCCTGGGCAATAAACACGCCTACAGCGCCGAGCAACACCCACACCATGAAACTGACGTCAAAGTAGAGAAAGGCGCTCAGCAAGGTCGGCCAGTGTCCCGCTTGGGCGAATCCTTTGACGCTCACGCTTTCGCTCTCCTTTCTCTTAGCCGTTGCTCTGTTGCAGTGGAGCAAACGACGCTGGTCCGATTGCGACCACGATATGGTCATTCACAACCTGTACGGGATAGGTGCGGATGGTCGCGTTTTCGCCTAGGCAGCGTCCAGTTTCCAAGTCAAATTTCCAGGCATGCAGGGGGCAGATCACCTTACCGGCGCCAACGATGCCGTCCGCTAGCGGTCCGCCGCGATGGGGACAGGCGTTGTCGGCGGCGAACAGGCGACCATCACGCTGGCGAAACACCGCAATCGTCACATCGTTCACGATATAGGCGCGCCCTTCGCCTAAGGGGATGAAATTGACTGGTCCGAGATCAACCAGACGCCAGGCGGTTTTGCCGTTCGCCCACCGTCTCTCGGCGCGTTCCTCAAAGGCTGTCATCTCGGCGCTCATACCCGCGTCTCCTCTTCCGTAACCTCGACCTTGATCGGATTGGCGAATTGGCTTTCATTGATGGGGGCAGCGGCTTCTGTCGCCCAAGGGTCTTTATATGCGGCGACCGCGTCCTCGATTTCCCTATCAAGCCGGGCGCAGACGCCCTCCGTGTCATGCACCAGCACATCACGCAGCTTCTCGATCCCCAGCCGTTGGACGAACCCGTAGCTCCGTTCGAGATACTTGCCGTGTTCGCGATAATACTGCATGAAGCGCCCCATGTATGTGAGCACTGCTTCGTGTGAGTTGACGGTGCAGAGCAGATCGCCTTTGCGGACCGTGCTGCCCGCGGCGCCGCCGACATAGATCTCCCACTGGCCGCCTTCGATCGCCACGGCGCCGAGATCCTTGACGTAGGCTTCGGAACAGTTACGCGGGCACCCGGCAGTGGCGAGTTTCATTTTATGCGGCGACTCCAGCCCCTGGAACCGTCGCTCAATCTTCTGCGCCAGCGCGATGGAGTCCCCCAACCCGTACCGACAAAAATCCGTACCGACGCAGCTTTTACACGTGCGAAAGGCTTTGGTGTACGCATGCCCGCTCGGCATCCCGAGTTCTTTCCACACCAGGGGAAGGTCTTCCTTTTTGAAGCCGAGTAGATCGATCCGCTGTCCGCCAGTGATCTTGATCATTTGAGCGTGATATTTTTCGGCTACTTCGGCAATACGTTTGAGCTCTGCGGCTGAGGTCACGCCGCCGTAGATGCGAGGGACAACACTAAATGTGCCATCACGCTGGATATTGGCGTGCACGCGATCGTTGATAAAGCGCGCGTCGCGCTCGTCTTCGTACTCCTGCGGCCACAGCGACTTGAGCAGCGACGCCAGGCCCGCCTTGCTGCCGGGATCTTCCTTGCCGCCCGCGAGTTCGCGGAAAACAGCACTGACGCTTTTGAGCCCTTTCGCTTTGATCGCAGAGATCAGTTCTGGCTTCGTCAATGGCACGCCGGGAACATAGTAGTGTTCGCTGGGATCTTCCTTGACTTCGCCGGCGTAGACTTCGAGGAGCTGCATCAATAAGCCTTTGCAGCTGCCGCACCCTGTGCCTGCTTTCGTGTGCGCGCCAATCTGCGTCACCGATTTGCACTTGCCGATCTGAATCGCTTCCTTGATGCATCCTTTCGACACACCGTTGCAGTTGCAAATCTGGGCGTGATCCGGCAGGTCGAACACGGAGAGGATTGGCGCGCCGCTGGATGTGCCGAAGAGCAGATCGGCGCGCCGCTCCGGCAGTGCGGTTTCCAATGTAAACATTTGCGTCAGCACGCCGGCCGTATCTGTCTCACCCAGCAGGATCGCGCCGATGAGCTTGTTGTCGCGGATTACCATCTTTTTGTACACACCGCGCGAAGGTTCACGGTAGACGACGACTTCATCCTCCGCTTGGATCGCCTTTGTCTCTCCTATAGAGGCGAGTTGCACGCCCATGACTTTGAGTTTTGTCGCAAGTTTGGAGCCCCTGTAGGCGGCGTGCGGATTTTTGTCCGTGATCACATCGGCAAGGGTAGCGGTTTGCTCCCAGATGGGATCGACAAGGCCGTAGACGACGCCACGGTGCTGGACGCACTCGCCGACCGCGAAAATATCAGCATCGCTCGTGCGCAGTTGATCGTCACAGACGATGCCGCGCTCAACGGTCAGGCCGGAGGCCTGGGCAATCTCGGTGATCGGACGAATGCCGGCGCTGATGACGACCATGTCAGTTGCGAGCGTCGAGCCGTCTTTAAACTGCAAGCCGGTGACGCGCTCGTCTCCCAAGACGTGCGTAGCGATCTTTTCGAGCAGCACCTGGACTCCCATCTGCTCCATCGCCGTTTTCAATAAGGCGGCGGATTCGAGATCAAGCTGCGCGCTCATAAGCTGCGGCAGAGCTTCGAGCACGGTCACCTTGACGCCGTGCGTCAGAAGACCGCGGGCGGCTTCGAGTCCTAATAAGCCGCCGCCGATCACAACCGCCCGAGCGCACTGTCTCGCGTACGCGGCAATCTGTTCACAATCGTCAATCGTGCGAAACTGAAAAACACCGGGTTTTTCAACACCGTTGATTGGCGGGATAAACGGTCGTGAGCCGGTAGCAATAATGACCTTATCATAAGGTTCTTCGATAGAAGCCACTGACGGGTCACAGCCGTCTAACTCATAGGGAAGCGCTGCAGGGCGCAGCGGTTTGCCAATGACAACCCGGCGCGTGCGATCGATCAACATCGCTTTGACGCCCGCATGCAACGTGATGCGGCGTTCGCTATACCAGGACAAGGGGTTGAGGAAAATGTCCTCCATGCGCTGGGAGCCGTTCAGCACATTGGACAAGAGAATGCGATTGTAATTGCCGTAGGGTTCGGCCCCGAACATGGTGATGGTGAACCGCTGCGCGTCTCGTTGCAGGATCTCTTCGACAACCCGCGCTCCTGCCATGCCATTACCAATGATAACGAGCCGCTCACGCTGCTCCCGATTCACAGTGTTGACCTCCTCCGCTCTGCTGCGCATTCGAAGCGATGTGTCGGGGAAGCAGGAAGAAGCAATTCCCGAGCCACGGAGTGAAACGCGTCGCATGTTCGCTAAGGGCTAGAAGAAAAAGCGTTTTCGGCCCTCCTCGGGAGGGGTGTGTTCACAGTTTGTTTTTGGCGGTGATGAGAAAGCGAGCAGAGAAAAAACAGAGTGTTGCTCTAGCAGCACTCTGCTGCATAGCAGACAGAGCCTTTCATACAGCCAGATAGTCCACCGCGAGCGGTTGATTTTTGCCTCGCTCGCTGATGCCGAATTGGACCCAAGAGAAAAAATGCGGTATTGCTCGCTTTCAGACTATTCAAGTAGAGTGCGCTTGTGCGCCGACGTTTTGATGAAGAAGGAGAAATTATGTCCATCGAACAAACAAAGGAACAAAACAAAGCAATCGTTCGTCGCGCCATCGCGGCCTTGAGCCGGGGAGATGTAGAAGGGTTCCTGGCCGATGCAGCCGAGGATTTTACGATGGCGGTGATGTACTCTGCGGTCCCGCCCATACAGGGCAAGCAAAAGGCGCTCAAGGGGTTGCGGAACACCCTGGTGGCGCGGCTCGAAAACGGCGGAGCCATCGCCATGACTATTGAGAATCTCATTGCTGAGGGCGACTTCGTCGTCGAACAAGCGCGAGGAGTGGCGCGGACCAAAGACGGCAAGGACTACAACAATACGTATTGCCGCGTATGGCGCATTACCGAAGGAAAAATTCGCTCGATACAGGAATATCTAGATACTGAATTAGTGCGCTCTTGCCTTTTAGAATGAAGGCTAAGAAGGGTGAGGCGGTGTGAGGGAGCACCGCCTCAGTGGTATGAGGAGGAGGTAAGGAGGGATAACCTCCTCCCTTGGGCCTTGGGGGCCCTTTGTGCGCTGGTGATCTTTGAGGGGAGCAGGAACTATGCCAGCGGCGGCTGGCTGTGCGCGCTGTGAAAATTCAGGAGTTTTTGAGCGCTTGCTGAAGCACGCCCGCCACGATGTTGCTCAAGAAGCAGACAGGCGCCAGTTTTGTTGACACTTGCCTGGCTACAACTTGAGCGTCACCTCGATATAGCCAAAATTGGCGTCATCCTCTTTGTAAATCGCCTGCACGACGTCCTGTCCGAACACATGGCCGTAATACACGGTGAAGCTCACATATTTGTTCCAGTCATAGGTTACGGAGTTTTCAAGCACGCGGAACAAATCGCGATGGCCAAACGCCGGACGTCCTGGATAGCCGAACCCGACGTTGCGATCTGATAACGTCGCGCCTGAGCCGGTGTACCAGAGATCTTTTCTTTCAGTGAGACGAATAAAATGCAATTCCGTCCGCACCATGAGCCCAGGAAAGGGGCGCAGCAAGAGCTGGAGAAAACCATCCTCGTTGTTCATGAGATTATAGAATGTCGAAAATGAATACAGCCGGGCAGTGGGCAAAATCTGAAAGAAGGTTCCGTGATCGCGGTCTCTGGGATCATCATCGCCAGAGCTGCGGCCATAACCAATGCGGAACCACGGCTTCCATGGCAGCATACCTGGTTGCCAACCTGCTTCGAGGTCCCACGCCCAAGCGTCATGATCGAGTTTTCCCCACTGCCCTTGCTGCAGCGCGCCCCAAGCGAGTAGATCGATCAGTCCTACACTGGTCGGCCAGGTGGAGATCCAATGTCCGCCTTCGGTGTGCAGGGAGATGTCTTGCTTGTCCGCCGTGCGCACAGGCGCTGGCCGGTTGTCCGACTTCAGCAATCCTCGACCGTCGCCATAGTAGATGTAAAAGAAGCGCGCATCCATATTTTCCGCGCACGCCGGTTTCGTGAGGTTCAGCGCGCCGTAGAGCAGGTCAATCTCATTCATCTCTTTCATGCCGGCGAGATCGAACCCGCCCTGTGTGGGATGCGACGCCATGAGGGTCACATTCCACGGTCCACGCGTAAACCCAACCTGGGCGCCGTCGAATGAGCGGGCAACGTGTGAGAACCCGAAGGGGCCGATCAAGCGCTGCGAGAGACGCACATTCTTGAGCCAATCGAGCGTCGGGTCCTTCGTCAACACTTCGTTGCCTTCAGAGAACTCAAAGCGTCCGCCTTTGAGCATGAGTCCTTCAGCGCCGGCGCGTCTCAGCACGAGGACGGCTTGTTTGAGAAAGATATTTGTATCATTGCGGCGGCGGTTATGAGCAAAGTAGACTGCACCGAGCCCCAAAGCGCCTTGCGGTGCTGGGGCGACGGCGTTGTCCGGCAGGTTCGCGAGGGAAGAATTCTGCGCTTCAAACAGCACATCGAAGGCGTCGTCTTTCCACTGTACCGCACCGCGGGTGACCGAGCCGAAGAAGTTATACGAATGGTCTTGTGGGCCAGGTGGTGTAAACCAATCCCAAAATTCTCCGCGCAGACGGAGACCACCGCTGATCGAGAGCTTAGGAGAAATGGGTGAGAGAATGACTTCACTTTGTGCAAACGGACAAACAGCAAGAACACTACATATATTAACGAGCGCCAATAGCGAGCAGGTGGAGAACCTCCGCATCATCCTCTCCTTTCTGGGTTTCTTGCTCACTTTCAGTGTCGGGCGGCGCCGTGCCTGTCTCCAAAAATGTCAACAGGTGATCGCGCGTACGATAGTAGGCTGGATGGTTGAGCACCATGCTGCGTGTGCGCGGCCGCGCGAAGGGAACCCGCAAGATGCCGCCAATGGTTGCCGCGGGACCAGTAGTCATC
>DATLYA010000058.1:0-11988 GCA_035575235.1 Candidatus Methylomirabilota bacterium | reverse complement strand
CCCATAGCCGGAGATGGAGGCCATGATGATGTCCGGCTTGACCTGCTTGAGGACCTCGTAGCTGAGGCCCAACTGGTCCATCACCCCGGTGGCGAAGTTTTCGACCACCACGTCGCTTTTGGCAACCAGCTGCTTAGCGATCGCGACGCCCTCAAGCTTACTAACTCAAAGTTTACAGGATGAGAGATGAACTCACGCCGCAAGTCGCATAGGAGCCTCCTTCGGCACGAGGTGCAAGCGAATCTCCTTGCGCGCCTCTTGACGGGCACTGCGGTGCAATTGGCGGGCTCCCCACTCCCAGGCCAAGTTCTGCTTGAGGGTGAAGGCGCTCCAGGGCGTCCCCGGCTTGATCTGCTTGGCCCGCAACCGCAGCAGCAGCAAATACGCCATGACCGCCACGGCGACCGAACGTTCCACCCGCGCCGCGTCCTTGGTGACTTGGTGCTGCCCCAACCCGACCGCGCCTTTCAATTCCTTGATGCAGAGTTCCACCGGCCATCTTCTGAGATAGAGTGCCACGGTCAGGTGAGCAGTGGCCTGAGGCAGATTGGTCACCAGCAGTTTGGTGTGTTTGGGGCTCTCGTTACGCCGCCGCCGACTGAGCACCACGGTGACATCTCCGACCTGCCGCAACTCGGCCCGCTTGGCAAACGTCCAGAAGACCCGGCGTCGGGCGCTGGGTACAATCAAGGGCACGCGGACTTGGCGGTAATGGTGAAGGGGCAAATGGGTGACAAGATCGCGCAGATACTGGCCATTGGCCAGCTTCCAGGTGCGCGGAAAGGCGATGACAAAGAACCACTGACGAGCTTGAATGGCTTGGAGGTTGGCCCGCGAGGGATAGGCGGCATCGGCTACTACTACCACCTGCTTACACCACGCCGGCAAGATGACCTCCTGGAGCATCTCGCGCAACAGGGCGTTTTCCGACTGATAGCCGGGGCTCCCTTTGGGTTTCACCAGCCGAAAGGCCAGCGGAAGGCGGTAGACATCCCACTGGGCCATAAGGATGACGACGTGCAGCCCAAAGGTATAGGGGGCATACTCGTTGAGGCGCCCCTTCTTAGCCAAGGGATTTTTCTTGCTGCGCTTGCCTTTCAAGGTACTGTCGACCACCAAGTAGAGCACCCCATCGCGCGGGGGCGGAAAGGCGGCCAACGTTTCGCTGACCAGCCATTCCAGTACCCGCGCCCACGGCCAGCGCCCGGCGGCCAGCAGCCGGCGCAGATGCCAGGCCGCCACGTGGCGGGGGGTGTAGCGCGCCAGCCCCTGCACGGTCGCTTTGCCAAAACACACCAGATGGGCGACCAGCAACCAACAAAACACCAAGTAGTGGCGATAGCTGAAGGAGGGCTTGAGCGGCGCGAGCAAACGCGTTACTTCCTCAGGCACCCGGGTCATCCGGATCATGGCGGGCCTCCTGGGCAGACAGGGTTGATGAGCTTGAAACACCCATCTGCCTACCTGCCTGGAGGTCAGCCCGCAAGGACGCTGTTGCTTCGGCTCTTGCCGTGTAGAGCCCTGAAAAGACAGCACTCTCAAGCGATGACCCCTCTCAACTTGTCAAGTTTGAGTAATTATCGGGTCATTGGGCGATTGAGTCATTGAAAAATAGATCTTTTTCCGTCTCGCATGATTCAATGACCCAATAAAATAGCCCGATGATTCAATCCTTCAATGACTCCAGACTGGAGGCCGAACGTGATTGATTTTTCCCTCTCTCCTGAAATCGAAAACATCCGCAGCATGATTCACACGCTCGCCGAAACCACTATGCGGCCGATCGCGCGCGAGTATGATGAGCATGAACATGAAAAACCGATGGAGTGGCTTACCATGATGTGGAACGCCTCTAAAGGTCTGGTCAGCCTCGGCGGCAGCAACAAGAAAGAAACGAGAGGCGAGCGCAAGCCGTCAGCACGACAAGTGCGGACCGCTGTGATCATTGAAGAACTCTCATGGGGCGACGCAGGGTTGTACCTCAGCATTCCCAATCCGGGTTTGGGCGGCGCGGCGGTCATAGCGGCAGGCACGCCTGAGCAGAAAGAGCGCTTTCTTGCGCGCTTCCGCGAGGGGGAACCCAAATGGGGCGCGATGGCGATCACGGAGCCAGGGTGTGGATCAGACTCGGCGGCTATCACGACCACAGCGGTTCGCGATGGCGATCACTGGGTGCTGAACGGCACGAAGATTTTCTGCACGAGCGGACTCATGGCGGCGGAGAAGTCGGAAGGCTTCGTTGTGGTCTGGGCGACGGTGGACAAATCTGCTGGACGGGCAGGCATGAAGGCGTTCATCGTCGATCATCATACTCCGGGCATGACTGTTGCTAAAGTCGAAAACAAACTGGGCATCCGCGCCTCCGACACCGCCATGCTCGTGTTTGAGAATTGCCGCATTCCACTGGAGAATATTCTTGGCAGTCCTGAGGTGGAGCGCTCCACCGAAGGCTTTAAGGGCGTCATGGCGACGTTTGACGCCACACGGCCCATCGTTGCCGCCAGCGCGATTGGCGTCGGGCGCGCCGCGGTCGATTTCGTGCGCGAGACCCTACAGAAGGAAGGCATTGAAATTCGCTATCATGTTCCGCCGACCAAACTCACCGTGATCGAACGCGACTTTATGGAGATGGAGGCGAATCTACAAGCTGCACGGCTCCTTACCTGGCGCGCGGCGTGGATGATGGATCAGGGCTTGCACAACAATCTGGAAGCCTCGATGGCGAAAGCAAAGGCCGGACTCGCCGTCACCCAGGTCACACAGAAAGCCGTCGAACTGTTGGGACCGCTAGGTTACTCACGCAAGTATCTCCTGGAAAAATGGATGCGCGACGCCAAAATCAATGACATCTTTGAGGGCACGCAGCAGATTAACCTGCTGATCATCGCGAGAAGAATTCTAGGATATTCCAGCAAGGAGTTAAGCTGACCACCGCCGGGGGATCAAGGCGCTGTCGGCGGCTCGTCCGCCGACAGCGCCTGCAATCGGCATCCTGTCGTAATTCCCCTTTTTCCTGTTCTCGTCTTCCTTCGTCTTCCACCTCCGCATTACGTTGCTTTTACCGTCGTCCACTCACCATATTGCGCACCGAATAAAATTGTTTCGCTCGACCAGACGAAAACTCTTTCCGTACGACATAGCAATGTGTGTACGTCGCATGCGGCTTTTGGGCGTTAATCACGTTATTGCCGACATGTAAAAAGACGTTCTCGCCTAGATTTTTGCTGTAATCAACCTGGACGTACGGAGCCTGCTTGCCCTCCTCCGTCGCATAACTCTCGGAGTATTTGAGAAAATCTTGGCCGAGACGGAGGAGCTGATCCTGCTTGTCGTAAGCGGTGAGCCAGAGATTCCAATAGATCTCGGAGTCGATGTAAATAAGCTTATGTCCATAGGGATGCGAGGCGCTGCGCGGCACGAGTTCGAGCACGTGGACGAGGCGTGGCTCCCACCGGGTATGATTCGGCACCCACAAATGCGGCCCGCCCGCTTCGGGATGCGTCGGCACATTCACGGTCGCCAGCACCCATTTTTTCCCCAGGTAGGTCCATTGCTGCTCATGGACTTTACCGCCAAACCCCATGGAGTCATCGCGGATGAAATCCATGCCCTGCGTTTCCCCCGTGCGCTCAGAGGAAAGAACCCGGCGAGGTTTCCGCTGGACCGGAGAATAAATCCACGCATCATTTTCCTTGTATGGATCGGTATACTCAATAGTGAGGTTGCGCGTCCCAGCTAGATCACGTGGACTGCGAAATTCCATAATGGATTTTGACTTCACGCCTTCGTAGCCAGGAACAAGACACGAATCGCCCTTGGCATACTCGGCGGAGGTTGAGACAAACTCAAATTCGCGGTCGAGCTGGCCATTCACGCTGCGCCCCCACGCCACCATCGGCATGAAGTAGTCGCTGTGCCCCGGATGCCAGTAGGTGTTCCAATAGACCTTGAGAGCCGCCAGAGGGTCGTCTGGTTTAATTTCGGGAAACGGATAACCGCCGCCATTGAAACCATAAAGCGCCCCCCACTCATCCAGATAATAATCGGTCGCCATGTGCTTCCCCCAATCCGCCGGGGGAGGATACGCACCGGTGGCGGCAATCTCCATGTCCATGTCGTCAAAGAAATAATATTCCCAGGCTGGTTGCGGCAGGAACGGCTTGATGCGGTCAATATCTTTAATGGTGAGATGTTCGCCGGGTTTAAAGTTCGGCTTGGCGTCGCGATACTCTTCCAGCCATTTACGCACGGCTTGATAGCTACGATCAGGTTCAGCAAGAGCCAAGGTGAAAAATCCGCTGCTGAGAATGAGGAAAAACGCAACAACGCAGAAAGAGAATAGTCGAATTTTCACAGCAATGATCGTCCCCAGCATGGTCCCTCCGTGTCAGAATTCATAATAATGATGTGGTGCACGCCTGAAAGGCGCAAGGCGCATGCCTACCGCGCCCTAAGGGGTACGGGACAAAACTCTCTTGATTGCCGGAAAGGGAAGCTGTCATTGCGAGGAGCTGGAAGCGACGAAGCACTCTTTGTTCGAAGAGAGATTGCTTTGCTGCGCTCGCACTGACAAGCCTCTCATCTGTTACCAAGGATTTTGTCTCAAAGTCCCAAGTCATTCAGCTCATCATCCGCCAAAGTAACTGCGCGGATTGTCTACCATCATCGTACGGATCGTTCCCTCACTGACGCCCGCTTTGTTCAACGTTGGAATGATAGTGCGGCAGACATGTGAGTAACTCCAGTTCGGGCACTTTTCCATGAAGGCTTGCCAGTCTTTACTGACACGGCCAAGCCAACAGCCGACGTGATCCTGCGACAACATGATGCGATCATACCCGACCGCCAGTAGACCAATCAGCGACGCCAGACGCATCTTGTCTGACGCAATCGTTTCGATGCCGAAACGGTCAAAACCAATCCAGGCGCCGCGGTCAAGAATATCAAAATAATAGCGCATATCGCCGACACCACAGGCATGGCCAATCAACACGCGATTAAAGTTTACGCCTTCATCAGCAAAAATATCCAAAGTCTCGCGGCCAAATGGACCAAGCTCGTCATTGTGGCACAGAATGGGAGCGCCAGTCGCTTTATGCGCGCGCGCCGCCGCCCGCAAACATTTTTCTTCCTGTTTACTTATCGTTTTCGCTGTTTCCGTCATCCCAGGAATGCCGCCAGTCGCCGTCTTGATAATGCCAGCTTTGATCCCCGTCTTGCCAATGCCATCGGTCAGCTCGCGGACATACACTTCGGCAATGTCGTCGGCAGGCAGACTACGGAAGTGGGGCGGAATGCCCAGCGCTTCGTTGTACAGTCCGGTCGCCATGATCACGCGCAGGCCGGACTTCTCCGATGCTTCAGCGGCAAATTCGACATCACGCCCAAGCTCCATGGGGCAGGGATCGACGAAGGTCGAGACCCCAAGCCCTTTGAGCTCCTTCAGCTTCTCAACCGCCTTCGCGACTTCCTCCTTGCGATTGAAGCCAGCGTTGTCAAACTCAAAGCCGGGGAAGCCAGCCGTGAGATGTTCGTGAATCAGCGTAAAGCCAAGATCCTTCGGCTCACAGGGTCCAAGGACTGAGTTTACTGTTGCCATAACAAGAGACTTCCTCCTTACAGGGGTTTCGCAGTCGTTGTCCTCTCTATCGCAGATAGACTGATAAGTACAGCTTTGAGCCCAGAGAAGCTAGTAGTCTGTCCGGGTGATTCTGAGGGAGGCCATACTGAGGAGCGAAGCGACGAAGAATCTCGCAGGAGCTGGAACGACAGAGATTCTTCGCCTCCACGGCGTTTATCCTGAGCAGAGCGAAGGATCCCGGCTTAGGAATGAATGACAGTCCACACTTTCAGTGTAGATATGGTAGTCGAGAGCGGCTTCCGCGATTCCGACCTGTGATTCAATATTCCCCGCTCTTTTTTGCTCGTCAAGTTGCGTGACAAATCCTGTTACTCTACATTGCCAAAACGTTGTCTGTACTTCTCTAACAGCTGCTCCGCCTGCTCGGCACGCTGCTCCGCTTGCTCCGCGCGCTGGCGTTCTTGTTCGGCGCGCTGATGTTCTTGTTCGGCGCGCTGGCGCTCTCGCTGGGCTAATTCTTCTGGCGTCGGCAGGATGACGCCGTCTCGTGTCATCCACCGTAACCACTCGTCGCGCACTACCAAATAAAGATCGGTCGAGGGAGAATACACCCGTCCTTGCTCATCAGGCTCTGCAGGTCGATACCGCCCGCTCTGCAAATGATAGCCGATAAATTCTTGGGACAAGGGATCGTAGAGATAATACTCCGCGGTGTGAAACACCCGCTCATAGAGCGTTTTCTTCTCGCCCTGGTCGATCTCGCGTGTGGTATCCGACAGCAATTCAATAATGACATCCGGAAAGCGCATGCCCTCTTGCCACACCACCCAACTCTTGCGCTCGCGATTCTCCACGTCGAGCACCAGGAAAAAGTCTGGCCCACGAAACTTACGGTGGCTCCGCGGATCGTAATAGAGAAACATGTTGCCGCTGACATAGTAGTTGGTGCGGTCTGCCCAGTGCGCCTTCAACGAATAGATGAGGGTGATCATCTGGTCGCGATGGCGCGGGGTTTCCATAGGCTCTCCGTCATCATAGGGCAGATCGTCTTCGGTAGGTAATGCGGCGATATCCGCGAGAATGTCTGGCTCAGTGATAGGTTCCGTCCAGGACGGTGTGTCGAAGCTCATACACACTCCTTTGAGTAAACTTTTATTTCTTAGAGCCAAGACAGCAATACGGCAATCCCTCAATTCTTCCTTTCCTCTCCCTTCAGCCTAAGCCTTTCTCTTTTTCCAATTCTTAATTTTTCATTCTTCATAATGTTGGGGTAGCGGGTGAGCGCTTGTTTTAGAGGGGCAATCGCTTCCTGATAACGTCCAACCAGAACATAGGCGCTGTCTATAGTGAGGAAATGCTCGCCCGCCACAAAAGGCTGGCGGCGTAGTGCTTACTCCACCAGCTGTAACGCGTCCTCCGGTCTGCCGACACGGCTCAGCGCCTCAGCCAGAGTCGCGTGAATCTCCGCCTCGCTGGGGTCGAGGGCAACGGCTCGCTCCAGCTCCGCCAGCGCTTGCTCGTAGTGCTTCTGAGCCAGATAAACATAGCCCAAGCTCACGTGCGCTCTGGCGAGGGAGTCGTTCAGAGTAACCGCCCGTTGCGCCGCCGCCAACGCCTGCTCCAGTGTTTGGGGGTCCTCACTTAGTTGAAAAGCCCATTGTGCGATATAAACGCGAGCCAAATTCACATAGGCATACACAAAATTCGGGTTGCGCACGAGGACTTGCTTGTAGGTCATAATGGCCTCGGCATACTGCCCCGTCTGTTGATAGGCCACCCCTAACGCTTGTAAGTACACCACCGGATAGCGAGGGTTAAGGCGGAGCGCCTGCTCAATCGAGCGCAGAGCATCCGCTCCCCGACCCGCAAAAAGCAGCGCGTCTGCTTGCATCGCATAGCTCTCGGCATTGTTGGGAGCGAGGGTAACTGCCCGTTCGGCCTCAGCCGCGGCTTGGTCATACCGGTGTTGCTGCACATAGACAAAGCCCAAAAGTCCGTGGGCCCTGGCCAGGGAGTCATCCAGGGCAATCGCCTTGCGCACCAATTCGTCTGCGCGCTCCAGCGCTTGTGAGTCCTGACTCCATTTCCATGTCCACTCCAGGTAGGAGGTAAAACTCAGCTCCAGATACGCCTCGGCATACGTCGGGTCGAAGGCAATGGCGCGCTCACACAGTTGCCGCGCCTGGGTATTGGCCTCTGGCGTGAAGCGGTAATGATACTCCATTCCGCGCAAGAGGGCGTCATAAGCTTCCAAGTTGTCGGTGCGTTTGGGTCGCACGATGCCTTACTCGTGTAAGGTGAACTGGAGTCTCAGCGTGGTGACAATCTGGTGGATGATGTCATCTTGCAAGGCAAAGATGTCTCTGAACGGACGATCGTAGCGCTCCGCCCACAGATGGCGGCCCGTGGTAGCATCAACCAACTGCGTATTGATTCGCACTTGCTCGTCCGTTTTCTGTACACTGCCCTCTAACAGGTACTATACCCCTAACTCCTTGCCGACCTCTTGCACCTTCACCGCTTTCCCCTTGTACGTAAAGACCGAGTAGCGGGCGATCACGAATAATTGCGAGAGACGGGACAATGCGGTGGCAGACAATGAGATTGGCGGCATCCGCGTAAACGCCGGCCAAGACAACGGCTCGAACAACCGCGTGGTGGCGCAGGTGCGCGAGAACACCCTGGAGCGGAACCACCAGCTTTGCGGTATCTTGGCCATTGCTGGGGTGGGAGCGACGAATCCCGTCTCCACCGGCACGAGTGTGAATAATGTGCTGGACGTCGAGATCGTGCAGAACACAGTGAGGAGTCAGACTGGAACCGGCATCTGTGTTCTTGGAGCTGGTGGGGGCCCGGGTGGGCAAGCTGGGGCGATTGCCGACAACACCTAGGTCACGGCGATCGTGAGGCAGAACGTGGTTGAAGACAGTACTGGCGAGGGAATATCCCTGGCCGCAGGGGCTGATGGTCGGGCGAGCGCCAATATACTTGATATCTGGGTCGCGCACAACACGGTCTGTCATAACGCCGGAACCGATATCTCCGGCGAGGGCGGCACTAGCGCCCATCCCCCACTTCCGCCCAACCTGGGGACCGGGAACCTCCTGGAAGGGCGGATCTTTGAGAACACGGCCACGACAGTGGGGGTGCAGGATGGAGCAGGAACGCCAGGGAACCAGGCCAATGTCACGCAGTTCAACAACGTCCCGTGCCCGTAGCGCAGTCCTCAATTACACGTACCGGGGATTGACCCCCCCGGTACGCTTAACAGTTGGTGACATGAATGAAGTCGAAGGCAACTCTTTACGGCAGCACGTCGCCCTTAACCAACGCTCGCATCATCTCTTTGAGTGGCAACACCTCGATTGGCCCATCTTTGAGGCGTGTCGTGCCCAGGTACACGGCGTAACACTTCTGGAGTTTTCTTGCGTCGGCTAACTCTTTCAGTGCGCCGCCAAATTCACGCCTCCAGATGGGAGACAGTTTGACCTCGATACCGATGGCAGTCTTTGCCCGCGACCAAATGAAATCAACCTCTGTTCCAGACGGTGTGCGCCAGTACGACAGCTGTCCACCACAATTGCGCACTGTCATTGCGGCCCGGAGTTCATGAAGCACCAAGGTCTCCAGCAGAAAGCCTTGCTCGCTCTTATCAAGGTGGTCGCGTAGCCGACCAGCAAGCGAGTTCACAACCCCGGGGTCGAAGAAATAGAACTTGGGATGCTGGATTTCCTTGACTTTGGCGTGTGGCCGCCAGGCCGGAAGCCACACGCCGATCCAGGTGTCAATCAGTGTGTCAAAGTAGCGTTGGACAGTAGGGCGGGCGACTGCTGCGTCGCGTGCAATTGACGCCACGTTGACGATTTGGCCGTTCATCAGCGCGGCAACCTCAAGAAACCGCGAGAAGGAACCAAGATCTTTCACCAGCGCTTCTTGTTGGATTTCTTCTTTCAGGTACGTTGCGGTATAGGCCTCCAAGATATCGACTGCCAAGTCTGGTTCAGCACGGACCTTGGGGAGACACCCGAAGCGCAGCACGTCTTCAACCGCAAAGTCATAGCTCAGTTCCGCGCCAGTCAGGGGAAAGAAGTGGCGGGTAATCGCTCGTCCGGCAAGGAGGTTCACGTCCATCCGGCGTAACTTCCGAGCGCTTGACCCCGTCAACGCGAAGCGAAACCGATTGCCATGCTCAGCAATGAGAGCCTGCACATCATTGAGGAGCACAGGGTGTTTTTGGATTTCATCAATCACGATCCACTGATTCCCGGGCAGGGCTTCAATCTCAGCGCGAAAGTCGTCGGGCCGGCGCATAAGCCGCAAAAGTTCCGCTGTGCGGACGAGATCAAACCACTTCGCGGTAGGAAAATTTTGCTGGAGCCAGGTAGTTTTTCCCGTGCCGCGTGGACCAAACAGAAAAAACGTGTGACTCGGCACCGACAACAGGCGTGTAAACATAGCGAGCATTTTAACGGTAAAAATGCTCGCGGCCAATATAGCTTATAATTGGCCGTTCCTAGTCGATAGCTGTCAGCTGCGTTTCGTCTATGCTCCTGCCTATACTCTTTCAATGACTCGATGATGACTCAATGGCGCAATTCTTCGAGCAACGCCTTCGCCTCTTGCAGATCCTTGATGTCAAAGCCTGCAGTGAACCAGCCATAAATCTCAGCCAACAGCTTTCGCGCTTGCTTCTTCTTGCCCTGCTGCCACAGCCGCACTCACCGTCGCCCGTAACTCCAAGTGACTTTGCTTGCTGTTCTCTAGCAGTCGCGCAATGGCTTTATGAAAGCAGGGTTCGGCTTCCTTACTCGACTTCTGACCTGCCTTGCCCTGTTTTGGACTTGCCTTGGACTTGTCCGAGACTTGTCTGAGACTGCAGCGTCAGCTCGCCTTTCAGCCGATACAGTTCCGCCTTGTGAGAACGCTCCCCAATTTTGCTCACCATAGTCAGTGTCTCGGCCAGCACGCTCAGCCCTTCCTCTGCCTGTCTCCCTTTCCCATGCGCCCTGGCTAACAGGCAAGACGACGCTCGTACCGCCCGCGTCCCAAGGCCTCCGCCTGCTCCTTTGCTCATGCTTCTTGCAATACACGCTCGGTCGAGAGCCGCACGAAGGTGCTCAAGAACTCCTCTCTCTTCGCCCAACTAGCCTTGGAGCAGCGCCTGCACCTCCTGGGCTTTCTTCTCACTCCCTGCTTGCTGCTTCTCCATACGGGCATCCTCCTGCTGCGGTGTCGTAAGCATCTTCACAACCTGAGTCCTTATCCCCGCAGCCTCTCCTGTCTACTCCTGCTTTTTACAGGAACTGTAGCCCATGACGACGGACAATGACGCGGGAGAATAGCTCCCGCAACCGGGTGGTGGCCTGGATTCGCAGGAACACCCTGGAGCGACACCCCATTGGCGGGCTCGAGGCCAATGCGGGCATTAGCGCAGTGAGCGTCTCGATCGGGATTAGTAATCAGAATGTGTTGGATACCCAGATTGAGCGGAATACGGTGAGGAATCAGACGGGACAGGGCTTCTTCGGAGGAGGCGGCGACATTAACGGAGTCGCCAACGGCAACCAGACCACAGCGAGAGTGATACACAACGTGGTGGAAGGCAATCTGTACCGGGGCATTGAGCTGGCCACCGGTGATCTTGGGCAGGCAAGCGCCAATACCCTCGATGTCCGGGTGGCGTACAACACCATTTGTCACACCACAGACACTACAGGTGCCGCTGGCATCTATATCTTCGGTGAGAGCGGGTATTCCGGCGGCAACATCCTTTTCCTGGTGCCCAACCAGGGGACGGGGAATGTATTGACAGGAGAAATCTTTCAGCACACGGACACGACGGCGCCAGTGCAAAATGGGACACCGGGGAATATAGCCATCGTGACGCAGTCCAAGAACGATCCATGCCCCTGAGGACCTCTCCTCACAAGAAACGGGAGGGCGCCGCGTGCGGGGCACCTTCCCGAAGCGGTTGTCAGCGACGGGCAGTGGGCAGTGCTCATGCCCGCAGCTCGGATACTGTAGCTGCCTCTACATGCTGAGTTTCCCCCTGTCCTCATTCTCAAGGTGCTGGATACGATGCTATTGTCTCCTATGCCCAAGGCCAAAACCCGTGTAAGACAGAAGCCCGCGCCCGCCAAGGCGAGCCGCAAAAGCGCTGGAGCACCGAGAATCAAAGAAACCGTCCCACCTCCAGTGGCAATCATGAGTAGCGAGGTAAACTTGAGGACTTCTGTCTCAAATTTGAGACGTTCCGCTTCTTTATCGGCCATTCCCCCGCACTCGTCGCTTCGCCGTTACGACAGATACTTCAGAAAATACAAATTATTTCCATCCGGATCTCTCAGGCCCACCAGACGTGCGCCCCACTCTTGATCGGCAGGCTCGCCCTGAAAGGCGACGCCTTT
>DATLYA010000057.1:0-19658 GCA_035575235.1 Candidatus Methylomirabilota bacterium | reverse complement strand
AAACATCTTGTCCTGTGGTTTGATCATGATCGCCTCCGGGGTACGGGGTGTTCTGTGTGTGGCTACGATCGTAGCCAACCCCTGCCACGGCGGCTATTTCTTTCTGGCCGCTACAGATTTTTTTACTGTCCCCTAGTCAGCCGATATCCCCCGAATTATAGGCTCTGTACCGGAAGCGGCCATTGTGCAAAACTCCTTGATACAATTCAACTGGCCGTTCTTCCTGCAGCAAGAGCTCTGCCTGCAGCCACTGCGCGATCTCCTGCGCCTCTTGCAGCACCGCCGACAATCCCAAAAGTTGCGGCTGTGGAACCGACCCCAGCAGCTTTGCCAAAGAGAGTTCCAGACCAGGGCCCCGGTCCGCATCACCAATCATTTGGAGTTCATCAACGACCACCAGGGCCACGGACCGCAACAGATGCGGCTGGCGGACAAGCAGCTGAGCCAGCTTTTCATACACCAACACGGCGAGATGAAAATCACCCTGTTCAATATCGCGATCAAACTCCCGACGGTCGCGTGTGGCGATCGTCGTTTTGATTCCATACGCGCCATAGCGCTCGCAAAACGTGCGAAATTTTTCTTCCGCTAACGCGCGCAACGGCGTGAGATAGAAGACGCGCTTGCCCGTGAACGCCGCCCGCATGGCGGCCATTTCACCGACAAAGGTTTTGCCAGAAGAGGTTGGCGACGAAATGACCAGGCTACGGCCTTCAAACAGCCCATAGCGTTGCACCGCTGTCTCTTGCACCGGTAGAAGATATTCCCCCTGTTGTTGCACCCAGATGTCTAAAAGCGTTTCAGGCAAACCATACCGCCGCAGGTCATAGATGCGTCGCATACTACTCCTCTCTTGAAGCGCCGCAGCGCTGTCACTGGTTCCTTGCTACGATATACTGTATATAAATACAGTATCAAGAGGAGCCAGACGGCGGCCGCTTGCGCTGTGCTTGTTTCCGTCGTTAAGTGAACACATCCTCCCGAGAACGGAGGCTTGGGACACAAAAAGACTAAGGGTCGAGGAATCTGCGATGCTGTCACGGCCACTCTCTCCCGCCTACACGCGGCGCTGTCTTGCCGCCATGCGCACGTTCGCTCAGCCTGGGGATGGCGTTGTGGCCTTATGTCCGCGCTATGACGCCACTGCCTCGTGCGGGCTGTGCCAACGCCCGGCGATTTACCGCTGCTTTCCCATTCAAAATACGCGGACAGGGGACATGCTCATGCTTGGGGTAGAGTGCATCCAAGCCTACCGCGCGCTGGCAAAGAAGTTACGCAAAGGCAAAGAAAATTACCGTGACCCTGGCGTGATTCCCATGATTATCAAACGCTATCAGAGCCGGGGTGCATTAACGGAAGAACAAGCGCGAGATTTCCTCCTGGCCGCTCATGCACAACCAGAGCTGCGAGAATTCACGAAAAGTAAAAAAGCGACTTCTAAAAGAAAACGCTTCCTTGACGAGGAACACAGCATCAGCGGGGAACTTTTGTCAGGAAAACTCCAGCCTCAAGAATAGAGCTCCTCTTCGGAGATTGGAGCTGGCGTTGTTGGTTGCCCAAGCTGCTGAGCGCGGCTGCGGGCAGAGAACCTCTGGCCCCGAGCCGCGTGTACTGGCGCAAAACACAGAAAGCCGGTGTCGTTGACCATATCGTCATAGACGCCTTCCATTCTAGAGTTTTCAATGACAATCTCGAAGAACCGGAAATGAATCTTAGGAGTCAACAAACGTAACAGCCAGTTCTCCAGTTCTTCATTGCCGACTTTCGTGCTGGCGGGAGAGAAGGTCGTGCCAATAATCTTGTGCGATTCGTCATTGATGCCCCAGACGAGATAGGCAAAGGATTTTCCGACCAACGCCGCCGAGTTCGCTAACGCAGAGAGATACTCGCCGATTTCCTCTGTGAGGCAGAGCGGATGCGGTTGGATACCCAGCCTGGCGGCTTTGCCGCGGCCTCGGAGGCGGCAAAACGCTTGGCGACGTTTAAGACTCAGACGGTCCTGGGCCGTGCACGGGCGTGGGCCTCCGCAACGCTGACGACCATCGGCGCAGCCTGCCGCGCCGTGCTGCGCGAGACGCTCGGGAAAACCAGTGCGTGGGCGATTGAGCAAGCAACGTTGGATGGCTGGCGCCCCAATAGGATTAAGACACATTTGGCGCTCTGCTAATTTTGCAAAAGTTTAGTCATTACTCAGGACGCCAGTGTAATTGCGGCGCAAATCAGCCAGAAAAACAGAAGTAGTTATCTTTTTCCCTTCCCTTGACCGCCGCAAAAAGGCGCGGCGCGCTGTCTTGTGCGTTCGTAACGCTTAGTGGTGGAGCGTGGGCATCGGCAGCGGCACGATAAAATGGTTCTTATAGCCCATTTTCTCGCGGAAAAAGCGCATGATTTCATCCTTGAAGTTCCACGCGCCAATCATAATATAGTCAGGATCGGCGGCCAGCAGCGCAGCAGGCGACACGACGGGGATACGCGCGCCCGGACAGAGGAGACCCTGTTTACGCGGATTGGCGTCCCCCATGAGCGGCAGGAGTTCTTTCGTAATGCGGCAATAATTTAACATGGTCATGCATTTAGCTGCGGCGCCGTATCCCACGACTTTCTTCCCGGAGGCGGCAAGCTCGGTCAGCAATTTGACAAAAGCGGCGCGTTGCGCCTCGACGCTTTCAGCGAATGATCTCCATCCTGCAGGAGTGTTGAGCTGGATGATGTCTTCAAAGTCAAGGAAAGACTGGTCTCCCCGCGGCAAAGGCGAATCCTGGTGCACAATCTCACAGAGCAGCGATCCCCCGTTCATGTGCACGAAAGAGATATCCGTCATTTTAAGATCGAACCGGGCCATCAGATTTACGATAGAACTCACAGTAAGATATGAAAGATGTTCGTGAAAAATAGTGTCATATTGCACTTCTTGACGCAGGAAATAGGCGTAGGGAACCTCTACGATAAACACTCCAGTCGGCGCTAATAACCGCTTGACGCCAGCGACGAGGTCTTGCAGCTCGCTCGAGTGGCCGAGCACATTCCGCGCCACGATCACTTCGGCGGGGCCGCGTTCGGCGAGAACGTGCTCGGCGATCGCCATCCCGAAGAAGTCGCGGATCGACGGAAGACCGCGTTGGTCCGCCTCCGCGGCGAGGTTAGAGGGATCAACGCCCAGAATGTCAAACCCGGCCGCGCGATAGTACTGCAAAAAGAAGCCGTCATTGCTGGCGACTTCGACAAGAAACGGCGCGGACGTGCGGCAATGGCGCTCTTTGAGGCGAGCGGCGAACCATTCAGCGTACAGACGGGTAGTCTCTGAAGTGCCTGAAACCCAGAGATATGAGCCAAAAAGCTTCTCCCGCGGAACGGTTTCCCTGATCTGAATCAACCGACAGGCATCGCACATGGCGAATGTCAGGCCCTCGGTGAAAAGATCTTCCGTACCGGCTTCGTCTTGCACAAAGGCGTTGGCGAGCGGCAATTTCCCCATATCTAACAGCACCGTCGTCTGGAGACTGTCGCACGCGCGGCATCTGAACGATGAAGACATAACGATCCTTTCTGTAGAATTGCTTGTGCGGTGAGTCGTCGAAATTGAACCACCGCCTTTGTCCACGTTACGCGGCTCCCCTTCCAGCGTCGCCCTGCTGAGCGTCGCGAAACATCTCAGCGCAAACCCTTTCGCGGAGATTATCCCGAGCGAATTCGCAGGACTTCAGGCGCCGCGCGAGCGCGCCGACCTCGCGCGGCTTGATTCAGCGCCCGACGGCGGCAGTCATCTCAGGCTCGGATGGCAGCGCCCAAAGGAGCCCCTGCGCTCGCGCGGCTTGGCTATAGGCTTCTATTTGTTGGATAGAGTACAACCACATATCTGCGCCGCCGCCCTGGTAGAACTGTTGATACCAGGACACGATTGCGTCGAGAGTGCGATCGATCCCCCAGGTCGTCCGCCATTTCAAATGATGGCTTGCTTTGCTGCAATCAAGGCGGAGCAGTTGTGATTCTGCTTGCGACGTGTCGTCGCAAACGACCATTTTTGTTACGGCGTCGGGCCATCTGCCTAAGAGCCCCTGAACGACTTCCCCCACCGTGAAGACTCGTCCTTCGCCGGGACCAAAATTCCAGGCCGAGCAGTAGCGAGCACGGTTTTGCGCTAACAACGCCCCGAGCCAGAGGTAGCCGCTAAGCGGCTCTAAGACATGTTGCCAGGGACGCGTCGCCTTTGGATTGCGGACCACGATATCTGTTTTTGTCGCAATCGCTTTGATCGTATCCGGCACAATACGATCCTGCGCCCAATCCCCGCCGCCAATAACGTTTCCGGCGCGGGTGGAAGCAATGCACAGATCGTCCCTGAAGTTGGCGGATCGTTGAAAACGCCCATCTTGATAGACGGCGATGGCGAGTTCGGCGCAGGCTTTACTCGCACTATATGCGTCATGCCCGCCTAATTCGTCATTTTCTCGGTACCCCCACTCCCAGTCGACATTACGGTAGCATTTATCGCTGGTGATTGAGACAACCGCGCGGACCGACTCCGTCCGCGCCGCGGCTTCAAGGACATTAACGGTTCCCATCAGATTGACCTCAAAAGTGCGTCGAGGTTCAGCAAAAGAACGACGCACTAACGCTTGCGCAGCAAGATGGAAAACGATGTCAGGTTTATATATTTGAAAGGTTCGCTCCAATAAGGCGTAGTCCCGCACGTCCCCACGGATATCGGTCAGGCGTTTTTCCAGCCGACTGGCGGTGAAATGACAAGGCTCAGTTGGAGGCTCTAAAGCGTAGCCAACAACGTTGGCCCCCAGGTGAGTAAGCCAGAGGGCCAGCCAGGATCCTTTGAACCCCGTATGGCCAGTAACAAGCACGGTCTTGTGGCGATAAAAATCGTGAAAAGGTGCGGTCATAGGCCTCCCACTACGCACTCTGCTGAGAATGTAGTCGATACCACGCAATGGTTTTTTGCAGTCCTGTTTCCAAAGAAATGCGCGGCTGCCAGCCGAGGAGTTTAATTTTTCGCGCGGCGGGACGTTGGATCGGCGCTGTTGCTGTGGGCTGGTGAGGCAGCTGCGGCGACAGATCTTGACGGCCCATCAATTGAACAATCATTTTGACAACAGCCAGAACACTCACTGGCGACTCTCCACTGACATAAAAAATCTCTCCGCCTGCCATAGGATCAGCCATAGACTCGGCCGCCGCTCAACAAGCGCGTGCGGCGTCTTCGACGTACAGATAATCACGGAGGGGTGTTCCATTGCCGCGAATAATAGGGGGCTGCCCGCGCAGAACAGAGCGGATCGTGCCTGGAATGAGGCGGCTAAAATTCGAGTCGCCGCCGCCATACAAATTACTGTACCGCACCGTGTCAAATGGGAGGCCATAGGCATGGAAGTACGTACGCCCAAGAATTTCGCCACAGAGCTTTGAGGCTGCATAGGGGGACAAGACCTGCGGCGGTCTATTTTCCTCAGGCTGATGAGTGTGTCTATTGCGGTAGACCGCCTCACTAGAAATAAAGAGCACGCGCACCGGAGGCGCCGCGCAGCGACACGCCTCAAGGAGGTTCCAGGTGCCGCGAATATTTATCTCGAAAGTCGCCCGCGGGTTTTTCTGCGCCAGCCCGACATCGGATTGTCCCGCCGCATGAAATATAACTTCCGCAGCGTTGTCGCTGATACTACGTTCCAGGAAAGAATAATCCTCTAGAGAACCGTAAGAAAGACGCACTCGATTCGACAACCCGAGACCATGAAATAAACATGTGGCGGTTGGCGGTCGGCGAGCGATCCCGACTACATGAGCGCCGACATCACAGAGCAACTTTGTCACCCAGCCGCCCAAGAAACCAGTACAGCCGGTGACAATCACCCGCCGTCCCCGCCACCAGGAGAAAGGCGGGAGATTGTTTAATTCCTCCGTACCCATGGCGCACGTCCTGAATGCCACAACTCATTAAGGATCATCTTTGTAGGTATCTACATCGCTCATAAAGACGGGTTGTCAAGTGGGGGGAAGAATACATAGAATATTTTCCTGTTCTTGCTCTTTTCTGCGCCCCAGTGGTGTGGGCGCGGATTTTCTGCGGCGCCAGCGCGCGCCATTCGCCCATTCGGGGTCATACTGCCCCATGTTTCCATACTGAGAGCACGGCCCTATACGAACCATAGAGCTCGCAGCTCACCGATTTAGCCAGGGTCACGTGCTCATGCTCTCGCCTAGTGCTGTGTGGGCTCTACGGACACCGTTCCGCGGACCGCGCCGCTTACGTTACGCGGCCCTTTTGCGCCGATATCGACGCACGGTCGTGCGGAGAAACGGCCCTTCCTCAAAGAGGCGGAGCGTTGGCCATACGACATTACGTTCGACATGTGGAGTCTACGCCCTGAGTATTTCAAGATTCTCTACGTGGCGCCCCTCTCCCGGAACAAGCCGCCATCGTCTGCTTTCTCGACCACTTTGACCACCGCATCAATCGCCTCATCAGCGCCAAGCAGAAGCTAATCAGGTTATTAGAAGAACAGAAGCAAACCATCATCCACCGCGCTGTAACTCGCGGCCTCAACCCCAACGTCCGCCTCAAACCTTCGGGTATGGAAGGGTTGGGTGATGTGCCGGAACATTGGGAAGTAAGGAGGCTCGGACAACTCTCACTCTCATTCCGTACAGGCCCTTTCGGCAGCATACTGCATGAATCTGATTATATTGAGGGTGGCATACCTCTAAGCTCGACTTTATCCAATCAGGCAGCATAACAAACCGTATCCGTTAAGCGCTCAAAGACGGAACGCGGGATTTTTACCATTTCCGCAGTGAAAGCCGACATGGAAAAATGACAGGGGCTCCACAACTCGCGGCGAATCACGGCTAGGGCAGCGGAGAAAGTGGGACGCCTTTTCACGTACCATGCGGCTGTCCGGAACACCTGGCCATATGACTGAAAGAGGTCATGGGCCATCAATGTCACAAGGGAGTACAGCCCGAAGAGCGCGGGGGTCGTCCGGCCAATGGCCCAATCATTCCACTGGCGTTGGGTCTCAACGCCCAGATGCGCGCGGGCTTCTTCAAAGGTCACTTCCATCCGCCAGCGGCGCACGGACCACTCCACTATCTGGTGAGGGGTATGAGGAAGACCAGTCGTCAGGAGAGCTTGGGGGTCAAACGCCTTCTGCGGGTCGCGAATCAAGACCCAGCGAATGGCGACGGGCGGCAGGCCAGAGTGATGCCACACGGCGGTATCCGTGCAGATCTCGACTTCCCGTGCGCCTCCCCCATACCCGCCCTTCACGATACTCGGGGTCCAGCGCGTTTGCCGATCAGCTAGCACGCGCTGCAATGGGGGACGACGCGCGCCTTTCTTGCGCGGGCGCCCGTTTTGTCCGGGCTTGCGTGATGGAGCCGGATCGTAGAGGGCGGCATCCAACCGCAAGCGCGTGATCAAGCTCACCCCAGGAGTCTCCCTATCATGAGTTGGGTCCCAACTATTTTGATGAACACGATCGGCGGCGCGTCGAACGGCGGTTGGTCGCACGGCTTGAACAGTTAGGATATAGCGTCGATCTCACCCGGGAAAGCCTGGCAGAGCCTCCCGGAGCAGCAACCTGCGGGGAATCAGCCAATGGCTAATGTGTCAGCCTTTCCGGCGCTCTCTGTACCGTGAGTTTCAGAGTAGGCGAGCTAAGAGAGCGTCTTCAAATTGTCTGATTGCATGAAAATCGCTACGACACCGCGTCTTGGTTCATCAGGTCAAGGACGACGGAGCCGTAGCGATGAGGACTCAGTATCCCAGTGATGTGACGGATCGGCAATGGCAGGTTCTGGCCAAACTTCTGACGCCAGCAGCGCGACGGGGCGGCCGCCGCTCGCCCGGCGGTGGGTGCTCAACGCCATTTTGTACGTGTTGCGGACCGGCTGTCAGTGGCGGCAGCTCCCCAAGGACTTTCCGCCTTGGAAGAGCGTGTACACCGTCTTCTGGCGGTGGCGGAAAGCCGGAATCTGGAAGCAGGTGCACGACCTGCTCCGCGACCAATGCCGGCGGGCGGCGGGCAAGCGACGTCTCTCGCGAGTCGCGATCGTCGACAGCCAGGCGGTGCGGACCGCCGAAGGGGGCGAATTCCGCGGGTACGATGCAGGCAAGAAGATCACCGGCCGCACGTGGCACCTGGCGGTCGACACGCTGGGGCTGGTGTGGATGGCGGTGGTGCACGGAGCCGATCTGCAGGACCATGTCGGGGCGGCATTCGTGATCGCCCGGCTCAAGGCAGCCTGCAGGCGGCTGAAGGTGATCTTCGCGGACTCGGCTTACGGGCGGGGCGGGTTGCCGGAGTGGGTACGAGCGACCTTCGGCTGGACCTTGCAGACGGTGCTGCGTCCCGTGCGGACGGCAAGCTTTGTGGTGCTGCCCAAGCGGTGGATCGTGGAGCGGACGTTCGGCTGGATCGGTCGCTACCGGCGGCACAGCAAGGACTATGAACGAAACCCTGAGACCAGCGCAACATTCATCTACATCGCAATGATCAATCTCATGTCACGCCGCCTGGCACGGCAGTCGACACTTTGAAGACACGTTCTAAGAGAGAGGGGTCAGGTGTGAGCAGCGCGGTTGACACTCGCTCGCGTCAGTGCAGACGGTATTTGTAGAGCTTGCGCCACAGCGTTGAACGGCTGATGCCGAGCTCTTTGGCTGCTTCTGCTTTCCGGCCCCCGTGTTTAGCCAATGCTGCCACAATGCGTTCGCGTTCCAGCTGCTGCAGGGATTTCTCGACTGCAGGCTCTTCCCCCGGGGGAGGTTCGCCACGCAACTCAGGGGTCAAATCTTGAATGTCGAGGACCGCACCTTCCCCGACCACGAAGGCGTGTTCAATCACGTTGCGCAGCTCTCGGATATTGCCCGGCCAGGGATAATGTAGCAGAGCATCCATGGCCATACGACTCACGGCCTCGACGCGCCGCCATCCCTGCTCGTTAAACTGGTCGATAAAATGCCAGACCAAAGCCTCGATATCACCCGTCCGCTGCCGCAGGGGCGGGAGAAAGAGGGGCACCACACGAATCCGGTACATCAAGTCTTCCCGGAAACGGCCTGCTGCCGCCTCGCGTCGCAGGGCCTTATTGGTCGCCGCAATGAGCCGCACATTCACTGTCACTGACTTCACCCCACCCACAGGGACAAAAGAGCGGTCTTCGAGCACGCGCAACAGGCGGGCTTGGATCTCGAGCGGCATCTCGGCCACCTCGTCGAGGAAGAGCGTCCCGCCGTCTGCCTGTTTGAACAATCCCGGGTGATCACTGACCGCCCCAGTGAACGCACCCCGCACGTGACCGAACAGCTCGGATTCCAGCAGCGTGGGGGAGAAGGTCGCACAGTTGATGGCGTAAAAGGGCTTGCCGGCACGGGAACTGAGCGTGTGAATCGCCCGTGCTACCAGCTCCTTGCCGCTGCCCGTCTCTCCCCGCACAAGGACCGTGCATTCCGTTTGCGCCACCCGTTTGACGAGACGGAACAGGGGCTGCATTTCCGGAGCGCAGGTGTAGAGGCCGTAGAAATTCTGCAACGCCAGACTTGATGGCCGTTTCACTATGTCGCGGCGCATAGAAACCTTCTAACACATTCGCTCGTTTCCTGACAAGCTGATCATCGGAAAAATCACCTTATGTCAGCTACTTAGCAACAGTAACGGTATTGGCAGAGACTTTGCTCTCTTATTGCAGCAAGAACGCCCAACCAGAGGTGGCAGCATGAGACAGACTCGCATGACAGTTCTTACGCACACGGTTCTTCCTTTGCCAGTCGAAGCGGTGACCGCACCGGCGCGGTTAGTCACCTCGCAACTTCCACACTCGAGCCCTCTGCAGACGGTTACAAAACGGGGGGTGCTACTCGGCCTGCTCCTTGGCCCCCTGGCGGCCGTAGTGGTAACGTCCGGCGTTGGTTCGCCCCTGGTATCTCTGGCGTACGGAGTGAATTGGGCAGCAGCCTTTGCCATCGCCGGCGGCTGGGCGGCCGCGATGTTCTTTGCCGGGCTGGAGGGTTGTTGCGGCAACGTCTAACGCGCGATCCCGCACGTCTCTACAAGGAGATGCTATGGATGCGCCGCTTGACCGAGATGACGAGCGCTTCCCCTCTCTCTCGCGTTCTGCCCTGCGCAAGCTGGGACAGTCGCTCAGTCCGGCGATAGTCCTGCCGGCGCAGTGGTACGATTCTCCACTTCGTGCCCACAGAACACGCGGCGAGGTCGCGCTCATGGCGGCAGTACTGGACGCGGCGATCAGTGATTTTCATCTACAATTTATCAGAAGCGGGCGGCGCGCCCAGCGGCTGGTCACAGAAGCCGAAGAGTGGATGCTGAGCGACGAGACGGAGTGGCCGTTCTCGTTTGTGAATATCTGCACCGTGCTCGGCCTCGACCCAGCCTACCTTCGCCGTGGCCTCAGACGTTGGAAGCAGCGGCAGGGGAAGCTAGCACCCCTGCCACGGCGTCAGCGGTCGGTGTGGCATCGGCCCGTCAGCCTCGCGGCTTAAACACGGAGGGCAGCATGTGGCAGGCAGTGAATGACTGGTTAGCGATTGCCGGGACCCTTGTATGGGAAGACATTACCGCCCTGGCGCGGCGGGGGTATCGAACCTTCATCGATCTGCGGGGGGAGCATGAACCGGTTGCTGGCGGACTCACCCCGCGCCAGGTAGAGCGCTGCGTAATCGCGTGCGGGCTGTCGTATCGGCAGATTCCAGTCCTGCTGACGAGGCTCGACGACGCCACGGTAGACGCCGTGCGCCACACGCTACGGGAGGTGGAGAAACCGATCCTGTTGCACTGCGCAAGCGGCAGACGGGCGGGCGCGCTGGCCCTTATGCACCTGGGCTGCGAGGAAGGAGCCACGGTGGAACACTGCCTCACCCGCGCTCGGGTGATGGGCCTGGACTTCGATGACCTGTCTCCCCTGCGCGATTTCTTTGTGAGCTATCTCACCCGCTACAGCGGAGCGTACCGGGCAGACGTCACTGACAATAAGAACAGTGCAAAGTCCATGGCCACAATTGCACCTAAACGAGGAGGACAAGAATGAGGAACATTCAGCATTTTTACGATGAGGCGACCTCGACCCTGACCTACGTCGTCCACGACGGCAAGACGGGAGTCGTCATTGATCCCGTGCGTGACTTTGATCCCAAGAGTGGCCGGACCAGGTGGCGCTCGGCGGAGGTAGTGGCCACCTACATCGACGACCACCGCCTGACGATTCCTTACGTCATCGATACCCATGCGCACGCGGACCACATGACTGGGATGCCCTTCTTTCAAGAACGCCATGGCGCACGGACGGTGACCGGCAGTCGCGTCGGCGAGGTGCAAAAGATTTTCCGTGACATTTACAACCTTGGATCCGATTTCCCCATCGACGGGCAGCAGTTCGACGTGCTTCTCGACGAGGGTGACGAACTTCGTGTCGGCACGTTCGTCGTCCGGGCGCTGCACACCCCGGGGCATACCCCTGCCCATATGTCGTGGCAAATTGCAGATGCGGTCTTTGTCGGCGATACCCTCTTTGCGCCGGACTATGGCACGGCCCGCTGCGATTTCCCTGGCGGTTCCGCCGAACAGTTGTACGACTCGATCCAGCGGCTCTATGCGTTGCCTGACCACACGCGCCTGTTGCTGTGCCACGACTACCGGCCTGGCGGACGGACGGTGCGCTGGGAAACGACGGTTGCCGAGCAGAAAGAAGCCAATATCCAGCTCAATGCACGGACAACCAAAGCGGAGTTTGTCGCGTTTCGGCAGAAGCGTGATGCCCAGCTCGAGATGCCGGCGCTGATTCTTCCTTCCATCCAGGTCAACATCCGTGCAGGCCGGCTTCCAGAACCGGAGAGGAATGGCGTCTCGTATCTCAAAATCCCCGTAAACCTGTTCTAGGTAACGGATCACAGCAATCACGTTCCTAGCAAGGAGGAGTCCTATGGCGCATACCCACAGCTCGGCTCAACCGACCACTCATAGGCAAGATGCTCAGCCCCCGCACGTCGTCCCGCGCTCCGACGTGCGCCATCAGGTGGTGATCGTGGGCGGCGGAACAGCCGGGATCACCGTGGCTGCTCGTCTGCACCGCACCGCCAGGCATCTCGATATCGCCATCATCGAACCGTCCACCAAGCACTATTACCAACCCCTGTGGACCCTCGTCGGCGGTGGCGTCTTTCCCAAAGAGGCCAGTGAGCGGGAAGAAGCTGCGGTCATCCCTCCGGGGGTGACGTGGCTGCACGATGCCGTGACCGACTTTGACCCCGGACACAATACCGTGCTGACCCGGGAGGGGAGAAGGGTCAGGTATGACTTCCTGGTGGTCGCACCCGGCATCCAGATCGATTGGGACAAGGTAAAGGGACTCAAAGAGGCAATTGGACGGGGTGGTGTCTGCAGCAATTATGCCTATGAATACGTTGCCTATACCTGGGACTGCATCAAGCATTTCTCGGGTGGGAACGCGATCTTCACCATGCCCAACACTGCCATCAAGTGCGGCGGTGCACCGCAGAAGATCATGTACCTGGCTGATGATTACTTTCGTCGCACTGGAGTGCGCGAGCGGGCACGAATCATCTTCGCGTCGGCTACGGCCAGCATTTTCGCGGTCAAGAAGTACGCTGCTGCCCTCAATCGGGTCATTACCCGTAAGGGGATCGAGACGTGCTATCGGCACGATCTGGTCGAGATTCGCCCGACGAGCCGAGAGGCGATCTTCGAACATCTCGACACGCACGAGCAGGTCACCATGTCCTGTGACCTCCTCCACGTCACCCCACCGATGAGCGCGCCCGAGTGTATCAAACGCAGCCCGCTGGCGAACGCAGCCGGCTGGGTCGAGGTCGACAAATACACATTGCAACACGTGCGCTACCCCAACGTCTTTAGTCTCGGCGATGCCAGCAGCCTGCCGACCTCCAAGACCGGCGCGGCCATTCGCAAACAAGCGCCGGTCGTGGTGAGCAATCTGCGCGCTGCGATGCAGGGCAAGCCTCTGCCTGCGAGATACGACGGTTACACTTCCTGTCCGCTCGTCACTGGCTACGGGCGTCTGATCCTGGCCGAGTTCGACTACGACTTGCAGCCCAAAGAGACGTTTCCCTTCGATCAAGCCAAAGAACGGTACAGCATGTATCTGCTGAAAAAGTACGGCCTGCCAGCTTTGTACTGGCATGGGATGCTGAAAGGGCGCGCCTAGCCGCCAAAAGGGATACTCCATGCCACTTGCTGCCTGGATTGGCGCGCTTGCGATTGGCTTGAGTCTGGGGCTGTTGGGCTCTGGGGGCTCTATTCTGACCGTGCCCGTCTTAATGTACCTGGCGGACCAGCACGGGAAGGTCGCCATTGCCGAGTCCCTCCTGATTGTGGGCGTCATTGCCTTTGTCGGCGGTATTCCCTACGCTGTCAAGCGGCTCACCCGCTGGCCGCATGTGCTGCTCTTCGGCCTGCCTGGCCTGGCCGGCAGCTACGGTGGGGCCGCCCTGGGTGCGTTCATACCGGTCGCGGTGCAGCTCGCGCTCTTCGCGGTGATGATGGTGGTCGCAGGGGTGATGCTGCTTCGCCCTCAGCAAGAGGACGCCAGCAGGACACAGCCGGTGTGGCAGTTGGGGCTCTACGGCGCCGGTGTGGGGGTAGCCACGGGGCTTGTTGGGGTGGGCGGTGGGTTTCTCATCGTCCCGGCGCTGACCCTACTCGGCGGGCTGCCTATGCATAATGCCGTGGCTTCAAGTCTCTGGATCATTGCGTTGAACTCCGCCAGTGGGTTTGCCAAGTACTTTCCCGTGCTCGAAACCTTAGGCCTGCAGGTGCAATGGGATCTGGTCGGCCTGTTCTCTCTCCTAGGGATCAGCGGTAGCATAGTGGGCAACCTGGTGAGCGTCCGGCTGCCACAAGCGGCTTTACGTCGCTTCTTCGCGTACTTCCTCTTCGCCATGGGAAGCGTTATGCTCTGGCAAAATCTCCCGCGGGCATTGGGATAGAAACGTAAGGAAGACCTGCCTGAAGCGCTCGATGTCTTGGGCGTTTACATAGGCCCCTCTTCCTCATATCTTATCGCACGCGAAACCTGGCTATGGAAGCTGAAATCGTCTCTAATCTCGTAGCTGCCCGCCTGCAAATGGCGGTGACGCTCGGGGCGCACATCATCCTCGCCTGCTTTGGCGTCGGTCTCCCTGTCTTGATGCTGTATGCCGAGTGGCGGTTTCTGCGCACGAGAGATGCGGGATGGAAGCTTCTCGCGCTCCACTGGTCTAAAGTCTTTGCCGTGCTGTTTGCCGTCGGTGCGGTCTCAGGGACAGTCCTGTCCTTCGAGCTGGGAGTCTTGTGGCCGCAATTCATGGGGACTTTTGGAGCGGTGATTGGCTTACCGTTTACGCTGGAGGCCTTTGCCTTCTTCCTCGAGGCGATTTTTGCCGGCATCTACCTCTACGCCTGGGACCGCCTGCCGCCGTGGGGGCATTGGTGGTGTGGGGTTCCAGTTGCTGTCTCCGGCCTGGCCTCAGCCTGGTTTGTGGTCACCGCCAACGCGTGGATGAACGTGCCGCAAGGGTTTCACATGGTAGACGGAAGAGTAGTGGACGCCGATCCGATTGCTGCCATGCTTAATCCAGCTACTGGAGCGCAAACTACACACATGATCCTGGCCGCCTATATGGTTACCGGCTTTGTGGTAGCGTCGTGCTATGCCGCGGCGCGGCTGCGGGGACGGGAAACGGTTTACCAGCGCCGTGCTATGGCGCTGGGGCTTGCGATGGGGGCGATCTGCGCCCCGGTGCAGGTCGTCGTGGGCGACTGGGCCGCGCGCACGGTTGCCAGGACACAGCCGGTCAAGCTCGCCGCGATGGAAGGGCAATTCCGCACCGAGGCCAGTGCGCCGCTGCGCCTCGGCGGTCTGCCGGACGAAAACGCCCGTATAACCCGCTACGCGCTGGAACTCCCCGGCGCTCTCTCGTGGCTGGCCTATGGCAATACACAGGCCGTAGTGAAAGGGTTGGACGACTTTCCACCGCAGGACATCCCACCGGTCGCTATCGTCCACCTCGCGTTCCAGGTGATGGTCGCCATTGGGACTGGGCTCGTCCTGCTGGTCCTCTGGGCGGGAGGGACCGTGTGGCGGCGCCACCACTTGCCTGAGAGTCGGACATTCTTGCGGATAGTTGTGCTCTCTGGCCCACTGGCGGTGGTCGCGTTGGAAGCGGGTTGGGTGGTAACGGAGGTGGGTCGCCAACCGTGGATCGTGCAAGGAGTCATGCGCACGGCTGAGGCCGTCACGACAGCTCCCGGCATTGGCTGGGTGCTGGTCGCCACCGTAATCATCTACACGATTTTGGGAGTGGGAACGGTTGCCGTTTTACGCCTCCTGGCGCACACCCCTTTGCCGGAGGCAGAGCGTGGCTCCTGAAATCCTTGTCCTGGGCGTGCTCCTGCTCGGCCTCACTCTCTATGCGCTCCTTGGCGGGGCCGATTTTGGCGCCGGGGTGTGGGAATGCAACACGGTTCTCCAAGCATCAGAGAAAGAACGCGCCCTGATCTACCGAGCTATAGGTCCGGTATGGGAAGCAAATCACGTCTGGTTCGTCTTTGTTCTGGTGGGGCTGCACACGGCTTTTCCGCTTGCTTTTGCGGCAGTGGGACGGGCGCTGTGGCTGCCGTTGTTGTTAGCCCTAGTCGGGATTGTGTTCCGCGGTGTAGGGTTTGTGTTTCGTTCCTATACTGCTGGCGCCGTGCGCCACCAGGCGGTCTGGGGCGTGGTGTTCGCCTTTGCGTCTACTGCCGCGCCGTTCTTTCTGGGCGCCGCCTGCGGCGCGATTGCCTCTGGACACCTCGCTGTAACCGTGTCGGGAGAATACACCGGGGACTACGTGACCGCTTGGCTCTCCCCTTTATCCATTTTCACGGCCTTCTTTGCAGTCGGCGTGTGCGCCTATCTCGCTGCCGTGTACCTGACCCGTGAGGCTGCTCAGGACAACGACCTGTCCCTGGTTGCGCTCTGGCGACGACGCGCCCTCGCTACCGGAGCCTGGATGGGCATTCTGGCGATGGCTGGGTTGGCGATGGTCGCAAGCGACGCGCCGTTGCTCTGGGCTGGGTTTCGTGAGCGAGCCTGGCCGTTGGTGGGGGTGTCGATTGCCGGCGGGCTGGGGTCACTCTGGGCGCTTCAGCAATGGCGCTTTACGAGCGCGATTCTTGGCGCCGGTACTGCCGTGGCGGCAGTCATCTGGGGGTGGGGAGTAGCCCAATATCCGATGCTGATACCTCCAGCACTGACCATGACCGCGGCGAAGGGACCGGACGCCGTCTTGCGGGTCATGCTGTGGGGCATGCTGGCCGGAACCGTGTTGCTGCTCCCCTCACTGATTTACCTGTTCATGTTGTTTAAGGGGAAACGCCCGGAGGCCGGGGCCGACACGGCCTGAAGGTATATCCCCGAGCGGCTGTCTGAAAAGGGGGATACCGTCATTGCAAGCACTTTGACTACGCTCAGGGTAAACTCCGCGAAGCAATCTCTGCCCTGAGTTTTCACGCTCTCCGAGAGTGCTTCGTCGCCTGCGGCTCCCCGCAATGACACTTCTCAAACAGCCTCTGAGCGGTGTTGGCTCTGGCCTCTTGACATTTTATTCTCGAAGGAGAATAATTCGCCACATGCATAGAGACGTTCCGGTGGAATCACGACTTGAGGACTTGTTCCAGCGGTGCCGTGCGGCCGGCATGACTGTCACCCCGCAGCGGCTGGCGATCTATCGCGCCCTGCTGGAAGCAGAGGATCACCCGACGCCAGAAGCGCTCTACCAGCGGGTCCGTCTGTCGATGCCATCGCTTTCGCTCGCGACCATTTATAAGGTACTGGACGCTCTGACGAAGCTCGGCGTGGTAAAGGAGGTCCATGTGAGCGGCGACAGTAAACGCTATGACGCCAACCTCGACAAACACCACCACTTGGTGTGCACGCGGTGCAAGAAGGTCCGTGATGTGTACAATGAACAGTTCGACACTATCATGCTGCCCAAGCGATTCCCAGGCTTTGTTGCCCAGACGGTCAGCGTGCAGGTCTTTGGGCTCTGTGCCGCCTGTGCACAGGAAGAAGCGAAGTAAAAATTTTTTGTTTTAAAGGGAGAAAAATTCTCTTTAGAGAATTTTTCAACAAAAAGAAAGGAGAAGGGCCGCTATGTCTGAAAAGGATGTGTTTGAGACGAAAGACGCACCTGTGAGCGGCAGCGAAAGTGAAAACCTCGTAATCCCCTCGCCGACTCCCAAGCGGACTCGGCCCAGGACGAACAAGGACTGGTGGCCGAATCAGGTGGACCTCTCGATTCTCCACGCGCACTCTCCCCTGTCAGATCCGATGGGCAAGGATTTCAACTACGCGGAGGAGTTCAAGACCCTCGACGTCGAGGCGCTGAAGCGGGACCTCATCGAGCTGATGACGACCTCGCAGGACTGGTGGCCGGCCGACTATGGCCACTACGGGCCGCTCTTTATCCGGATGACGTGGCATGCCGCAGGCACGTACCGTATCGCCGACGGCCGGGGCGGTGGCGGCAGCGGCATGCAGCGCTTTGCCCCCCTCAACAGTTGGCCCGACAACGCGAACCTCGACAAGGCGCGCCGGTTGCTCTGGCCGATCAAGCAGAAGTACGGCCGGAAGATCTCCTGGGCCGATCTGATCATCTTCGCCGGCAACGTTGCATATGAATCGATGGGCTTCAAGACGTTCGGCTTCGGTTTCGGGCGAGAGGACAAATGGGAGCCCGACGAAATCTTCTGGGGCCCTGAGGACACGTGGCTTGGAGACGAGCGCCACGCCGACGACGGGCAAATCCAGGGGCCTTTCGGCGCCGATCACATGGGTCTGATCTACGTAAATCCGGAGGGACCGGGCGGCAACCCAGACCCAGCCCTTGCAGCGAGCTACATTCGGCAAACGTTCGCCCGTATGGCGATGAACGACGAGGAGACGGTGGCGCTCATCGTGGGCGGCCACACGGTCGGCAAGGCCCACGGTGCCGCCTCTGCCGCCCAGTATGTCGGTCCCGAACCGGAGGGCGCCAGTCTGGAGGAGCAGGGCCTCGGCTGGAAGAACCGCTTTGGCAGCGGCAAGGGCGACGACACGATCACGAGCGGGCTCGAGGGTCCCTGGACCAACGAGCCGACGAAGTGGGACAACGGTTTCCTCGACAATCTCTACAACCACGACTATGAGCTGACGACGAGCCCGGCCGGCGGGAAGCAGTTTGCTCCCAAGCCGAATGCCGCTGGCGTAGTGCCCACCGCGCCAGATGCTCATAATCCGTCGAAGCGGCAGACCACCATGATGCTCACGACAGACCTTGCGTTGAAGGTGGATCCTATCTATGCGCCGATCACGAAGCGCTTCCACGAGCATCCGGACCAGCTCGACGATGCGTTCGCTAAGGCATGGTACAAGCTGCTGCACCGCGACATGGGCCCCGTCTCGCGCTACCTAGGCCCGTGGGTTCCGGAGCCGCAACTGTGGCAGGACCCCGTCCCCGCGGTCGATCATGAACTGATCGGGGAGCAGGACGTCGCCGGCCTCAAGGGCAAGATCCTCGCTTCGGGGCTGTCCATCTCCCAGCTGGTCTTCACCGCCTGGGCGTCGGCCGCCACCTTCCGCAGCACGGACAAGCGTGGCGGGGCGAACGGGGCGCGGATCCGCCTCGCGCCACAGAAGGATTGGGAAGTAAACAACCCGTCCGAACTGGCAAAGGTGCTGCAGACTCTCGAGCAGATCCAGCAGGACTTCAACCGCTCACAGTCCGGCGGGAAGAAGGTCTCGCTCGCTGACCTGATCGTTCTGGGCGGATGCGCGGCTGTCGAGCAGGCGGCGAAGAACGCCGGATACAACATCACGGTCCCGTTTGCGCCGGGGCGCACGGACGCCTCGCAGGAGCAGACCGACGTGGAGTCGTTCGCCGTGCTCGAACCGCGCTTTGACGGGTTCCGCAACTACGTCCACCCCCAAATGGAGCTGCCGCCGGAGGAGCTGCTGGTGGAGCGGGCGTTCATGCTGAATTTGACTGCTCCCGAGATGACGGTGCTCGTCGGCGGCATGCGCGCCCTGAACGCCAACTCCGGGCAAGCCAAGCACGGCGTCTTCACCAGGCGGCCGGGGACGTTGACCACTGATTTCTTTGTGAACCTGCTCGACATGAGCACGGAGTGGAAGCCATCCGGCTCGGCTGCGAACGTGTACGAGGGTCGCGATCGCGCGACGGGCGCGGTGAAGTGGACCGGCACCCGCGTCGACCTGGTCTTCGGCTACAACTCCCAACTCCGAGCCCTCGCGGAGGTCTACGCATGTGACGACGCGAAGGAGAAGTTCGTGCGTGACTTCGTGGCCGCGTGGAACAAGGTCATGAACAACGATCGCTTCGACCTTAAGCGATAGGGTGGGGGCGTCGGGGTGCGAGGGGCCGCGGCCGGCGCTGAGGAAGCCAAGAAGTGACACAGTTCGATACTCATGACTAATAACTCAAACTTGACAGGTTGAGAGTAAGCGGTAATTGAACGGCGTTCTTTCCTCACACTATGAGAAGCGCAAGATGAGAACCCCCGGTCTGGAGACGGAGCGGGAAATTGTCTCTCTTGAGAGGAGGAAGAGCGTATGCAGCTGAGTAGTAATGGTTATGTGCA
>DATLYA010000056.1:0-4340 GCA_035575235.1 Candidatus Methylomirabilota bacterium | reverse complement strand
GAAGAGAAGATCCGAGAGGGGGTGATTTCGCACGGTGGGGGCCAGTGCGTCTCACGAATAAAGACGATGTGTTGAAAGAAGCTCATGCGGTTAACCATCTTCTGGAGGATGGTGCTTGTTCAGTCCGTCCTCATTATCCTGATCCTGGCGCTGGGTTTCTCCGCACTCTCCCAGCTGTACAAGCACAGTGGACCTCAGGCGGACGCGCTCACACTCAGCACCACCCGTGTCGCCGCCGAGCGACGGCTGCTCGACCTTTTCCTCTTTCAGCGACGCAGCGCGGAAAGATTTCTCATCCTGCGAGATCACGTCTTCCTGGAGCATTTTCTTCAAGGCAATACAGAATTCACCAACGCTTTGGAGAGAGTCGCCTCGTTGATTGAAACCCCTGAAGAACAGGCGCTACTTGGGCAAATCCGCACCCTCTATGGTCGCTACTCGGATGGGGTGACCGCCAGCGGCGCTCAATTAGAGTCCTGGAAACAGGAGCGCGCTGCTATGAGCGACCGCATCATCGCCGCGTTGCAGGAACTCATGCATCTGGGCGAAGCGCGCATGGCTGCCGGGGCTCCGGCGACCCGTCCGGGCCCTGTGTCGGCTCTTCCGCTGCTTGGCTGGTTGCTGGCCGTTGGGGTGGGTCTTCTCATCGTGTTGCTGTACTGGAATGCAAGGTGGATCAGCGATCCCCTGCGGCAGTTAGCTCGTGAGATGCAGCACGTGAGCCAGGGAGATTTCCGACGCTCAGTGCGCGTCTCTGGCCCGCGTGAGGTCGCGGAGATCATGCAAGCGTTTAACCGGATGACCGAGCGCTTGGCTGAGCTTGACGAAATGCAAGGAGATTTTTTGGCACAAATGTCCCACGAATTACGCACTCCCCTCACGGCGATTCAGGAAGGTTCTGCGCTCTTGCTCGAGGAGGTGCCGGGCGTGCTGAATGCTGCCCAACGCGAAATCGTCCAGGTCGTGCGCAGTAACAGCGACCGGTTATTCCGCCGTCTTGCTTCTATTTTGGATCTCTCAAAAATGGAAGCGCGAAAAATGGAGTATATGTTTGTGCCGACCGACCTGGTGGCGTTGGTGCGGCACAGCGTAGAAGCGATCGGGCCCAGTGCGCAGAAAAAGCAGCTGCAGATCACCCTTCATACGCCGGCGCCCTTGCCGGTCTTGTATGTGGATGAGGAGCGTATCCGGCAAGTGCTGGACAACTTGCTGAGCAATGCGGTGAAATTTACCCCCGAAAAAGGCAGGATTCGCGTATCAACGTCCGTGCGGTACGAGGCTGAGAGCGGGCAACGATGGGTGGAAGTGAACGTGAGCGATACAGGCCCGGGCGTGCCGCCGGAAGACGCCGAGCGCATTTTTCACAAATTTTATCAAAGTTCAGCGAGCCGACGACAAGCGTGGCGGGGCAGTGGGCTGGGCTTAGCGATTTCCCGGCATATCGTGGAGGCGCATGGTGGAAGAATCTGGGTAGAGAGCCGTCCCGGGGAAGGCGCTTCGTTCACCTTCACCCTCCCCGTACGCAGCGCGGCCAATAACCGGCAAAAGTGGAACGGGCGAACACAGCGGAGCGGAGGACCTTATGCAGGGTAGAGCGCAGGCGCGGAATTGGGGATATCCTGCTGCCGCTGTTATCATAATGATGTATGGAGGAATAGGTTGTGTGACGGTCTCTTCTCCGCGTGCAGGATCTTGTGCGCCTTCAGCCGCCTGCCCGTCGGTAATTGTCTGCGCCTCACCGGCGTCGTGCCCCCAGTCTTCCCCTTCTCAGGGTGCGCCTGCTGGACAACCGGAAAGCGCTCAACCCTCAGCAGCGGCGGCTGCACAGCCCGCGCCCGCTCCACCGGCTGTGTTTCCTCCGCGGACCGTGCTAGAGAGCGGCGACTATGACGAATTTGTGAAGGAGAACGAGCAAAAGGTGCGCGATTGTAAGAAAGCTGAAGCGGAAGGCTGCGATATTGCCTTGTTTAACCTGGGGTTCGCCTATGCGTATGCGGCAAGTCCCTATCGCAACCTGACCAAAGCCGCTGTTCAGTTTGACACCCTCAACCGGCTCTATCCGGAAAGTCCGTACACGCTGCCGGCGCAAGTGTGGCGCGGCTTCATCCTTGAACGGCTGACGCTGGAAGAGGACTTGCGTGCAGCCCAGACGAATCTACGGAGCAAGGAGGCAATGATCCGCACGCTGCAGGAGCAAATTGAGCGTTTACGAGCGCTCGATATTGAAATGCAAAAAAAAGAGCGCGAATTATTACAGCTACGGTGACAGTATGGCGGACACAAAAATTCTCGTTGTTGATGATGATCCAAGCCTGCGCCTGCTCATGAAAGTGCGCCTGGAGGCGGCGGGGTATCGTCTCACGCTCGCTGAAGGCGGAGCCGAAGCGCTCGACCGGGTCACGGAAGAAGAGTTTGGCGCAGCGCTGATTGATATGCGGCTCGAGGATATGGATGGCATCACCTTGTTAGAGCACCTGCTGCAGCGACAGCCGCAATTGCCCGTGATTATTGTCACCGCGCATGGTTCAATCGCCAATGCCGTAGAGGCCACGAAAAAGGGCGCCTACGATTACATTACCAAACCGTTTGATCCCACAGACCTGCTGCATCGCATCCAAAACGCTCTGGAGCTTCGCCGCCTCAAGGGAGAAGTGGAGCGGTTGCGGACGCTTGTGCACGAACGGTATCACTTTGACAACATCGTTGCATCGAGCGAGAAAATGCAGCATGTACTGCGGCAAATCGCTCAAATTGCCGTCACCGATTCAACCGTCTGCGTGTATGGAGAAAGCGGCACTGGCAAAGAATTAATTGCCCGCGCCATCCATGTCGCGAGCCGGCGCGCAAACGGCCCGTTCGTGCCCATCAATTGTGGTGCGATCCCTGAAGGACTCCTCGAAAATGAACTCTTTGGCCATTCCAAAGGCGCCTATACTGGGGCGGACCGCGCGCAATCTGGGCTGCTGCAACAGGCGGAAGGCGGCACGTTATTCCTTGATGAAATTAGCGAATTGCCGCAATCGCTGCAGGTCAAATTTCTCCGCGTGCTGCAAGAGCGTGAATTTTATCCCCTCGGCGCCGGCCAGCCGGTGAAAGTCGACATCCGTCTGATCGCCGCGACGAATCAAAACTTGGAGAAACTAGTGAACGAAGGGAAGTTCCGCGAAGATTTATATTACCGCATTCACGTCATCCCTGTCACCTTGCCGACGCTGCGTGAGCGGTCGGAGGACATTCCGCTCCTGGCGTCCTTCTTCCTCCAGCGCTTTGGCCGCGAGATGCAAAAAGACGTGCAAGGATTTTCCCCCGAGGCCCTCCGGCAACTCATGATGTACGACTGGCCTGGAAACGTACGCGAATTAGCCAATGTCATAGAACGCGCGGTAGTGTTGAGTACGAACTGTACGATTACGCCTGACCTGTTGTTGCTTGGCAAACGAGAAGCCGGAGACGCAAACGCCAGAGCGGAAATTGAACCGATGCGTGAAGCGCGGGACAAATTTGAAAAATCTTACCTGGTGCAGGTGTTGACGGTCGCAAGAGGAAACGTCTCTCGTGCTTCCGAACTGGCGGGAAAAGACCGCGCTGAATTCTACCGCCTGCTTCGTAAACACGCGCTCGATCCGACGACATTCAAGAATACGCGCTGATCCCTTAATCCTCCCTGTATCACGGCCTCGCGCGGCGATTGGATGTCGCAGAGTGGAAGTAATGATACCCCGCTCTTTCAGGGCCGGGGGTGCTAAGGGTAAGCACTTCGCGCCTGCCGTGCGAGTTTGCGCGCCGCGCGTCTAACCCTTGCTACAGAGCATCCTTACCGATAGAATCCGCCCGTTTGAGGGAAACTCTTCGGTCTTATATAGAGACTGCCCATTCGTCATGAGGCGTACGGTGGTCTCGTGCGCTAAGGAGAAGGAGGGACCGCCTATGTCCGCGCGCGGCATGCTGACTGGCTATACAGTGCTGGATTTCACGCAGATCGTTGCTGGGCCAACCACTACCAAACTGATGGCGGAAATGGGGGCCGAAGTCATTAAGGTGGAACAGGCGCCCAAGGGAGACCCCGCGCGATTGAACCCGGTGCTGCGCAATGGCCGTAGCGCGTACTTTTTTCAACATAATCTGGGAAAGCAGAGTCTGTGCGTCAACTTAAAGAAAAAAGAAGGACGCGAGCTCATCCGCGCCCTCATGCCGAAGATTGACGTCGTTGTGGAAAACTATAGCCCTGGCGTGATGAAGCGTATGGGGTTCGATTACGAATCCCTCAAACAACTCAACCCGCGCCTCATTATGTGTTCGATCTCCGCTCTTGGGCAAACCGGACCATCGGCGGAAGTGCC
>DATLYA010000055.1:0-13433 GCA_035575235.1 Candidatus Methylomirabilota bacterium | reverse complement strand
GCAGTCGCAGGCTGCGCCGTTGCAGCGGGGATCATGGCGACGCTCTGCTCAAGCTTCTCAAGCGCGCGTGCGAGCGCTTCCGGATCGCCAGAGATGCGCGCGCCGGTCTCGTCTGCCATGTACTCACGTGCGCGAGAGATGCCAAGCTGGATCAGTGTCGCTAACAGTGGCGCGATAAACGTCATGAGCCACCCGCCAGCCCCAGCGCCTTCTTCTTCGTCTGCTTGATGACCGCCGAAGAAGGCCGCGAAACTCAGGGCATTAGCGATATAACCAACCGCAGCAGCAATCACGGCGGCAATCGATGAAACAAGAATGTCGCGATTTTTGATATGCGCGAGCTCATGCGCCAAAACGCCACGCAGCTCCCGTTCGGACAGTAACCGCAGGATGCCTTCAGTGACGGCGACGACGCCATGTTTAGGGTTTCGCCCGGTGGCGAACGCGTTTGGTTGATCATCCGGCACGATGCAAACGCGTGGTTTGGGAATCCGCGCCTGCCGCGCCAGCTCCTCAATTATACGATGGAGCGCAGGGGCCTGCTCAGGCGTCACCTCTTGCGCGCCGTGCAGCTTCAGCACGATGCGGTCCGAGAAAAAGTACGCGCCGAGATTCATGACGAGCGCCAGTGCGGTAAACCCGTAGACATAGCCAGGACCGAGCGCCCAGCCGATGCTGATCAACAGCGCGGATAACACGCCTAAGAGAAAGATCGTTTTCAGTTGGTTGGTCATGTGAATGCTCCTTTCTTGCAGATATATATAAGGACAGCACGATCCATAGGCAAATAGATAATTTGCCCATGACTTATAGAAAAAAATAATATATGATGTCAGCCATGGAATGGCTCAACTACCATCATCTGCTCTATTTTTGGGTGACGGCGCGCGAGGGCAGCGTGACGCGCGCCGGTGAACAGCTCTATTTATCCCAGCCGACCATTAGCGCGCAGATCCGCGCGCTGGAGCGGTCATTAGGAGAAAAACTCTTTATTAAATCCGGCCGCAACCTCGTGCTCAGCGAAATCGGCCGCGTGGTGTTCCGCTACGCCGAAGAAATTTTCTCTCTGGGGCGCGAATTGACCGATACGCTCAAGGACCGGACGCATAGTCGTTCGCTCGGACGGCCGGTGCGGTTCCAGGTGGGCATCGCTGACGTAATGCCAAAGCTGGTGGCGTATCGCATTCTTGAGCCGGCGTTGCGCATGACGGAGCCGGTGCATATCATTTGTAAAGAAGATAAACCAGAGCGGCTGTTGGCTGAACTCGCGGTGCATGAGGTCGATCTCGTCTTAACGGACGCCCCGCTGAGTCCCGGCGCGAGGGTAAAAGCCTACAATCACCTCCTGGGCGAGTGCGGCGTCACGATTTTTGCTCCGCCCAAACAGGCAAGTAAATACAAGCGCAAATTTCCGCGCTCGCTGAACGGCGCGCCGTTTTTATTGCCGACGGATAATACTTCGTTGCGACGGTCGCTCGATCAATGGTTCGACTCACAGCATATCCGTCCAGCGGTCGTAGGAGAGTTTGAAGACAGCGCCCTTTTGCAGGTCTTCGGACAAACCGGCTTGGGGCTCTTCGCCGCGCCATCGGCGATCGAGGCGGAAATCCACGAACAATATGGCGTCCAGGCGGTAGGACACATTAAGACTGTGCGCGAACGATTTTACGCCATATCCGTAGAACGGAAGCTGACGCACCCGGCGGTGGTGGCGATCTCCGAAACGGCCCGGCAAAAGCTGTTCAGCTGAAACAGCCATCGCCTCACCGCGCGTTGACAGGGAGGAAGAAGCGCAGTATAGGCCGAACAAGTGGGACATTTTCTAAAAAGAAGGGGGACACTATGATTCGCACGTATGCTGCCGGCATGGCGCTTCTGCTGGGCATGGCTACACTGGGATGCGAGAGCAAGCAACAAGGAGCACAAGCGCCCCCGCCACAGCAGGGTGGTTCTCAAACGGCGGCGGCTCCTCCGCCACCGGCGAGTTCTCCGGCCACCCCTTCCCCAGAGCAACAAGCAAAGCAAGAAGCGGCGCGTCAACAATTGGAAACCCAAGGCCTTGCTTACACCAAGGAGACGTTTTTTGAAAATGTCAAGAGTGGAAAGGCCAACGTCGTGAAGCAATTTCTCAGCGCCGGGATGGCGCCGGATACGAAAGACACGTACGGTGTGACGGCGCTTATGGTGGCGGCGGAACAGGGCCACGCCGATGTGATCACGGCGTTGTTAGACGGAGGCGCAACAGTCGACGCCAAAGACACTTCGGGGAACACCGCCCTCATCTGGGCGGCGGGTGAGGGAAAAATCGATGCCGTGAAAACACTCTTGGCGCGCGGCGCTAATGTCAACGCGCAGAACACCAGCGGCAAATCCGCCTTGTTGCAGGCGGCCTGGTATGCGCATAACGACGTCATCGAAGTGCTGAAACAAGCAGGCGCAGAAGACCCCCGCCCACAAACGAGCGGAAGGTGAAGAAGCATTGGAGAGCGGGATTCCCCTCTCTATTTCCGGTCCAGCGCCCGATACTGAATCGCCTCGGCGAGGTGAGCACTGCGGACTTGCTCTTCACCCGCAAGATCGGCAATCGTGCGCGCGACTTTGAGAATGCGCGTGTAGGCGCGGGCGCTCAGCCCGAGGCGCTGCAGGGCGTTTTCCAGCAACGTTGCTCCCGCTGCATCGGGATGACAAAATTTACGAATATCTTTACTCGTCATCTGTGCGTTGCAGTAGAACGTGCGGCCGGCAAAGCGTTTGAGCTGCACGGCGCGCGCTGTGTTGACGCGCGCCCGAATCGCAGCAGACTCTTCCCCAGTCGCCCGTCCGCTGAGCTCGTTGTATTTCACTGCCGGCACTTCCACCTGAATATCAAGGCGGTCAAGCAGCGGACCGGAAATCTTGCCGCGATAGCGTTGGACTTGTTGCGGCGTGCAGGTGCATTCATGCTGCGGGTCGCCCAAATACCCGCACAAACAGGGATTCATTGCCGCTACCAGCATGATGCCTGCCGGGTAGGTGATCGAGCCCACGGCGCGCGAGATCGTCACCCTGGCGTCTTCTAACGGTTGACGCAGCACTTCTAGAACATTCTTGCGAAATTCAGGCAGTTCATCGAGAAACAGCACGCCATGATGAGCAAGCGACACTTCTCCAGGTTTGGGGATCGCTCCCCCACCGATCAATCCGGCGTCGGAAATGGTGTGATGGGGCGAGCGAAATGGCCTGGTCGCAATCAACACACGACCGTCCATCAATCCTGCTACGCTGTGCACCTTAGTGGCGTCGAGCGCTTCCGCCAGCGTCATGTCAGGTAAGATCGTCGGCAATCGACGCGCGAGCATGGTCTTGCCGGCTCCGGGAGGACCAATAAGCAAGACATTATGGCCGCCCGCCGCCGCTACCTCTAAGGCGCGTTTTACATGCTCTTGTCCTCTTACATCGCTAAAATCGACTTCATAACGAGAGTGCGCAGAGAACACCTCCTTGAGATTCACCCTGGTCGGCGCGAGCGGCTGTTCTCCATTGAGAAACAGAAATGCTTCGCTCAACGCCGAAACGCCAAGGACTTCGACGCCATCAACCACTGCTGCTTCGGCGGCGTTGTCAGCAGGAACGATGAGCCCCTGCAATTGTCGCTCGCGCGCCATGACCGCCAACGGTAGGGCTCCATGCACGGCTTCCACCCGGCCGTCAAGAGATAATTCGCCCAGTATGGCATAGGCGCGAAGCCGCTCCTTGCTCAACCAGCCTTCTGCCGCCAGGATGCCGAGTGCGATCGGCAAGTCATACGCCGAGCCTTCTTTCTTGAGATCCGCCGGCGCCAGGTTGACAGTGATTTTTCGCGCCGAGGGAAATTCATAGCCTGAATTCTTAATCGCCGAGCGCACGCGGTCTTTGCTCTCCCGCACCGCGCCCTCAGGCAGTCCAACCGTGGTAAACTGCGGCATGCCAAACGCCACGTCAACTTCAACTTCGACAAGGAGTCCGTCAATACCCACCAATGCACCGGAAAGTATCGTGGCTAACATGCTCCTCTGCTAGCGAAAGTAGAAAGAAAAAGCAAGGAAGAGTAGTCAGTAGAGAGGAATTCAACATTCAACATGCTCCATGACAAATTCACTTTTGCCCTGTATCCATGCTGGCTCCCGGTTACTGATAGCTTGTCCTGCATGCAGATGATAAGGTTGGTTTTGTTTTTCCACGTACGCCAAACAAAGGAGGATACGCGTATGGCTCGCTTAGGCATTGTGGTCGCCAGACCAGGAGACACGTCTTTCGTGGAACTGCAACAACTCGCGAAAGAAGCAGAAGCGGCGGGATTCGAGGCGGTGTATTCGCCAGAGTTCATGAACGATGCGCTGGCGAATTGCCATATCATGGCGCAGGCGACGACCAAGGTGAAAGTCGGCGCCTGGATTGCCAATATTTATTTGCGGCATCCTGCGCTGTGCGCGCAGACCGCCGTCGCAATCGATGACGCGTCAAAAGGCCGCCTGGTGCTCGGCCTCGGCGTCAGCCACCGCCCGTTGGTGGAAGGGATCTTAAAAGAAAAAATGGACAAGCCCCGGGAGTTCTTGCGCCAGTACCTTACCACGGTCCGCGATATTGTCACCGGCAAGGGCTATCCTGGATCACCGATGCAACCGCGTGCGGCGACGTATAAAGTGCCGATCTATGTCGGTGCGCTGGCCTTGGGCACGGTGGAATTGTGCGGTGAATTGGCCGATGGCGTTATGCTCTACCTCTGCCCGACCAGCCGCATGCCGCGCGTGATGGCGGCATTGGAAAAAGGCGCAGCGAAGGCAGGGCGGTCCGTATCAAGCGTCGATATCACCAATGGGCTCCCAACCTGCATTAGTGATGACCTGAACGCTGCACGCGCCGCCGCGCGGAACAACCTTGCCTTCTACGGCGGGTTGCCGTTTTATAACAAATTGTTCCAGAGCAGCGGCTTCGTCGCGGAAGCGGAAGGATTGGCGAAAGGCAACGCCAACGCCGTCTCAGACAGCATGGCCGAGGCGGTTTCGCTCGTCGGTCCACCGTCCCGTTGCCGCGAACAGCTCGCGGCATTCCGCGAGGCTGGCGTACAACTGCCAATCATCGTCCCAGTAGCAATGCCGGGTCAGACGCCCGCCCAGGCCGTGCGGCGAGCAATAGCGACGTTCGCCTGAGGAGTGGAAAGTGGCAAGTGATAAGTGGAAAGAAGAAAGGGGGCAAATGTTTTCCCTTACCGCCCACTTCGGCCTTTTTCCTTGACCTTTCCACTTTCCACTACTTCGGAATCTCCCACTGCTCCCCAATCGCCATCACCTTGATTGGCTCCATAGTCCCGCCTGCAGCTGTGACGACGCGTTGCAACTCGCGCGGCGGCTCATCGATTGGCTCATCGGTTAACTTGAAAGTCCCCCAGTGACACGGCAGCATCCAGCGCGCCTTGAGGTCCAGAAAAGCCTGATAGGCTTCGGCGGGATTCATGTGTGAGTAATGCATGATCCAGCGCGGTAAGTACGCGCCGATCGGCAACATCGCTACGTCAATTGGTCCAAAGCGTTTCCCTATTTCCGTAAAACCATGGAAGTAGCCGGTGTCACCGGCAAAGAAGTAGGTGTATTCACCAGAGGCGATCACCCACGCGCACCACAGCGTCGAGTTCGGTCGCTGATCGAGCCGTTGTGACCAGTGTTGCGATGGCACACAGGTGATGCGCCAGCGCCCGTGTTGCGCGCTTTGCCACCAGTCGAGTTCGACCACGGCAAAGCGGCCTCTCTCGCGAAACCACTGAGCTAATCCTATTGGGACAAACCAGGTCATTGAGGCTGGCAGCGTTTTCACCGTATAAGCGTCGAGATGATCATAATGATTGTGAGAGATGACAGCGAACGCGGAGCCAGGAATCGATGAGATCGGCACGCCAGGGGGATGATACCGCTTCGGGAGCAGTGCGCGCGTATTGAATTGCGGATCGGTTAAAAAAATATCTGGACCATCATGCACGACAAACGTGGAGTGTCCAACCCACGTCACCGAAGCAGAATGCTCAAGAGAGGCGAACGAAGAACCATCGTTGTCCACGCGGGCAATGTCTAATGGATTACGGCGTTCGCCGGTATACGAGCTGCGCGACACTAACCAACGAAAGAGATCGCCGTACCGCCGTTCTTTTGGACTCCAGGGGTTAAACCACGCGCCCGGACCTCCGTGCGGCGCGAAGAGCAGCGCGGGATCTGACGAGCCCGAAGGAGTGGTGTCAGGCGGGACAGTGCAGGCGGCGGTAAATAACAATGCCATGGAAAGAAACCGCCTCAACAGACGCCAGGGCGTCAGCGTTGGTGGACGGAAACGGCGAAACGGCGAAACGGCAAAACAGAGACAGGGAGAAGTGGAGAAAAAATCGCTGCGTGCGCGCTCTGATTCTGCTTCCGCAGGTGGCCCGATTTTTCGATGCGATACTTTCTGAATCACAGTCTCCGTATGCAGCAGGCGTTACGCCTTGTAAAGATGCGCCACAAACTCCGTATATCCGTTATAGAGCAGCGTCGGCACGCGCTCGCCAGTGCCCAGCACACGCTCTGAGGCTTGTGACCAGCGCGGGTGTGGCACGTCAGGATTGACGTTCGCCCAGAAGTCGTACTCGCGCGGCACGACGGTCGCCCAAAACGTCGGCGGTTGTTGCTCGAGAAATTCAACCCGGACAATCGACTTGATGCTTTTGTAGCCGTACTTCCACGGCGTCACGAGGCGAATCGGCGCGCCGTGTTGCTTGGTCAGTTCGTGGCCATAGATGCCGGTGACAAAAAGGGCGAGGTCATTCGTCGCCTCCGCCATCGTTAAGGCTTCAAAATAGGGCCATGGATACGAGTCGTCCTTCATCCCCACCGCTTCGTCAGGCTTGTTGAACGTCACCATGCGCATGAACTTGGCCGACGGTTGGGGTTCAACTAAATCAATAAACGCTTTGATTGGAAAGCCAGTCCATGGTACGGCCATTGACCACGCCTCCACGCAACGATGCCGATAGAGCCGCTCTTCTAACGGCATGCGGCGCACCAAGTCGTCGATATCAAACGTCCGAGGCTTCTTGACGAGTCCGGTCACTTCAATCTGCCAGGGGCGGGTTTTGAACGGCCCCACCAGACGAGAGACGCGCTGCTTGTTAAAGCTGAACTCGTAAAAATTGTTGTAACGTCCGGCAATCGCTTCATCGGTCAGCGGGCGGTCCAGTGTGTACTTATCGTTACGCTTGGCGGGATAGAGTTTTGCTGTGGCGCTGGGTTCCGGTAGACCGAGGAGAGGCGGTTTTTCACCTTCAGCCTGGCTTTCTGCGCGACGATTGCAGCCAGCCAGCGCGCCGACGGCTCCCAGACCGGTGACGCCCATACCCTTGAGAAATTTCCGACGGTTTACATAGATGTCTTCTGGAGTCGCCAGACGTTCAGGAATTTCCCAGCCGCGCCGGGTCCGAATTACCATAACCGCTCCTCTCTACAGACAAACACTCCTTATTCAGATGCCGGCAGAAGCGCTGCCGTATCGCTCTGCACCTTTTGTCCTTCATTTTCAGCGTACGATGAGACTCGGACCAAAGAGGAACCCATGATGGGAAAAATGGCCATGCGGAAAGAATAAGCCCCTACACCGGCCGCGGACGCACGGAAAGAAGTGCGAATGCGGCGCGAACCGGCCATAGCGAAAGCCGTACGCATAGGAGAAACCGGGGAAAAAGCCCCAACCAAACGGCGCATAAGCTCCAGCAAAGCCATAAAACGCAGACGGATAATAGTCAGGTGTTACGTCGCGAATAATAATTGGCCCGGGTTGCTGAATGACAATTCGCGTCGGCGGCGTGCGCGGCGTTGCGGCTAACATGGTGCGCGCTAATTCACCCGCCAGGGTTATGTGTTGTGCCGCAGTTTGCAGTGCGTGTTCGAGACCACGCTCATATGCGCTCAGTTGCAGATTCACCGGGGCAGCCTCCAGGTCAGACGTAGAGGGCGTCGGCTCAGGAGTTGGCGTGGAAACTGTAGGAACCGGCTTCGCAGTAAACTTCAGGGCGGAATCACGCTGCGCTGCAGGCACGTCTTCAGGGTCGTTGCTAAGATGGAGCACGCCGCCATCGCCTTTCCACCCGTAGACTGTCGCATACGCAGATGCAGCGTAGAGGAACACACTCATTCCCAAAGCCAACACTGTCGTTTTCCCACTAACATCCTTACTGCACATGGCGCCAGCCTCCCTCATCCACCATAATAGACAAAAGGTCTCTGTCAATCTTGCCTATCAGGTTCAGGCAGAGAGGCGAGACAGAGAGAGAGATTGATGGAGTCGCTTTGTTCCCGATTTCCGCAGTAAGGAACTGTACTTTTCTTACGTCTTGGAATAGATCCTAGAACGATGACGAGGGCGAACGTTCCCCACGATAAGGAGGGCCTATGACATATAACGGCAATGCACAAAAAAAGCTGCTCGCAGGCGTAAAGGTCATTGATTTCACCCAATATCTCGCCGGTCCCTCTGCGACACGGCTTCTGGCCGATCTCGGGGCCGATGTCATGAAGATCGAGCGCACCCCTGATGGGGACCTGGGCCGTAAGATTCATATGGTCGCGCCGGGAATCAGCGGCTTCTTCCTGGCGGCTTCCGCAGGGAAGAAGAGCCTTGCCGTTGAGTTTAAGCATCCTAAGGGATTAGAGATTGTGAAAGAGCTGGTCCGTCAGGTCGATGTCGCGGTCGAAAATTACAGCCCCGGCGTCATGGCGAAGTATGGGCTCGATTATGCATCGCTCAAACAGATCAACCCACAACTTATTATGTGCTCCGTCTCTGGCTACGGTCAGGATGGCCCGTATGCGCACCACACCAGTTTTGACATTATTGCGCAAGCGCAAAGCGGCGTCATGTCGATGACCGGCGAACCAGATGGACCGCCTGAGTATGTGGGGAATTATTTTGGCGATCCCAACGCCGGCATCCACGGCGCATTGGCGATCTGCGCAGCGTTGTTCCATCGCGCGCTGCACGGCGAAGGGCAATATATTGACGTCTCGCAGCTTGAATCCCTTGTCTATCTTGACTACATCAATTTTCCGCTCTACCTGATGAGCCACGGGGCCATTCAACCCAAACGCTTCGGCGGCGACTTCTTCAATATTTGCCCATACGGCGTCTACAAAGCCAAGAAAGGGCACATCGTCTTCGCCGTGGCGGAGCATCAATGGGGTCCGCTCGTCCGGGCCATGGGGAAGCCGGAACTGGAAACCGACCCGCGCTACGCCACGCAAACCGCCCGTTGTCAGCGTCGGCCAGAGGTAAGAAAATATCTGGAAGAGTGGCTCCAGTCATTCGCTGACGATGAGACGCCATTGCGCATTCTCGCCGAAGCCCGTATTCCTTCGGCGCCGATTCTTGACATTCCTCAAGTCCCAGAACACCCACAACTCAAGGCGCGGCAATTATTCCAGGACTTGCCTCATCCTATTTTAGGACCCACGCCAGTCGCCAAATCGCCCTTTCACTTCTCTACCGCGTCGGCTGACATTCCGTTCCGCGCGCCGTTCCTGGGCGAGCACAACGAGGAGATCTTACAGGGCCGCCTCGGATATACTCCTGAGCAAATTCTTGCACTCTACCGGGATGGAGTCATCGTGCAAGACGCAAAAGTAAAAGAGTTACGGGAAGCAGGAAAACTTTAAGAGGGGGTGGGGGGTTCGTTTCCTTGCCAGGCCCTTGCCCCCATCCCTCGTCCCTCTGAATTACTGACTCGCTCGTAAAAGGTCCCCTACCCGTCCCTCGGCTTTGCGAATATCCTCTTCATATTTGAGAACGAGGTTCAACGTGCGCCGCACGGTCGGCGCGTCCAGCTCCTTTATCCCCAGCGCCATCAACGCGCGCGCCCAGTCGAGAGTTTCGGCGATGCTGGGCGCTTTTTTCACATCGAGTTTGCGCAGCCCGTTCACAAAACGCGCCACTTGCCGCCGCAGTCGCTCTTCTAACTCTGGGACTTTCAGGGCAATGATGCGCGCTTCTTCTTCCACGCCAGGAAAATCAATATAAAGATGTAGACAACGGCGTTTCAGCGCCTCGGACAACTCGCGAGCGCGATTCGACGTAAGGATCACCACCGGTTTGTGAAGGGCGCGGAGCGTCCCCAACTCCGGCACGCTAATCTGAAAATCGCTGAGCACCTCCAACAGGAACGCCTCGAATTCCTCATCTGCTTTATCAATTTCGTCTATCAACAACACTACCTTGCGCGGCGCGTTAATAGCGCGCAGTAATGGCCGCTCCAGCAAATAGTCGCGGGAAAAAATATGCGCGGAGACCTCCTCCCATCCGTGGTTCTGGGCGGCGTCCGCTTGAATGCGCAGCAACTGTTTCTGATAATTCCACTCGAAGAGCGCCCGCGCCTCGTCCAACCCTTCGTAACACTGCAAGCGAACGAGCTCAGTGTGCAACAGCTCGGCCAGCACCTTCGCCACCTCGGTCTTGCCGACGCCGGCTGGTCCTTCAATTAACAATGGTTTCTCGAGCGCCAGCGCCAGGTACACCGCCGTCTCGACCTTAGCAGTCGTAATATAGCGGCATTGCTTTAAGCCGGTCTGCACAAATTCCAGAGAAAGTTCCATGCCTACCTATCGAGCAGCGGCCTGTTCGACTCTCACTGAAGAAAGCGCCAGAGTTCGGTCAGCAATATACAGGCGTCCTTCGAGCTGTACCGACGCCTGTCCGGCGTCAGCGTTCGTCAAACGGTCTAATAATTCACCGGGACCGGTAAGCACTAACAACGCGCCTACATTCCGCAGTATCTGCGGCCCCCAATCGTCGCTCGTGAGCGATTTCACTTCAGACACATAAAATGGGCGTGGCTTCCCATCAATACTGACCTCTAGCAGATAGGGATGCTCAGCGGTGTCTTGTGCGGCAGCAGAAAAGGTTCCTGTCAGACGAATAAGCTGCGGCAGTTTTTCGCGGAATGGCGCGCTGAAAGCGGGGGGAACAGCAAACAGCCACAGGGCCAACGACCACAGCAGCACACGCTTTCTCGTTCTCATGAGAACTACCGTGCGCTTCTTTTGCTCAAACTTCAATGACAAGACCGTCGTGCGCACACTCGAGCGTCACTTCATTGAGGCGCTCCAGCACCTCACGACCAAGATGACTTAAGAGCAGCCGTTTGCAGCCAAGACGTCGGCTTTCCGCAGCGATCGTGGGATAACTAATATGAAAGGTGGTCTGGGAGTGAAAATAGCAACATTCGCAAATGAAGAGATCGACGCCGCGAGAATAGTGGACCAAATCCTCATTCCATCCACAGTCCCCTGAGTAGAGCAGCGACTTCCCGTCTGTAGCAATCCGATACCCGAGAGAGATATCTTTTTCTTGATGAGGCACGCGGAAGGGAAATACCTCGACGCCACCCACTGCTTGCGCTTGCCCGGGCTGGAGTTCACGGAATTCTAACGGGAAGCACAGAGGGCGTTCCGACAGTTCCCGGTACATCGCGCGATGCAAGGCCCAGACTCGGTCTTTGAGTCCTGGCGGTCCGGCAATAATGAGCGGCCGGGTCCGAGGCCGCTCGTAGAGATATTCGAGAAAGAGAAACGGCAGGCCGCCGAAGTGGTCGCCATGCAAATGGCTGATCGCGACGAAGTCCAGAGTATCGGCGCGCAGGTTGAGCGCCTTCAGCGCCAGCAATGTTGTCGCGCCGCAATCGAGCAGGAAGGTCGTGTCGCCACTCTCAACGAGATAGCTACTATGGCGGCGACCGCCGCTGCAGAAGGCGTCGCCAGCGCCAAGAATCGTAATACGCATGAGCAATCTCTCGCCTAGAGGCGTTCCTAGGCCGCCTCTGGTTCTATCGTGTTTACCAGGGTCGGACAAGAGTAACGCAACGCCGGACGAAAAGCAGGCGCGCGCCGAGTCCCGCCAGAGATGCGCTCAACCCATGCCTCGCGTTCCGCCGCCGACTTGACCAGCCAAGAGAGCAAAGAAATGTCGCGAGACGCACACTGAGGACACACTCGTCGGGGGGCGCGTTCAAAAATCTCTTGACACTCCTGGCAGTGATACGCAACCGAAAGTTTCATACGGATCTCCCTGTTTCTCATATCGACCCTAGTGGGCGCTCCCTTAGAGGGACCCTGTCACACTGAGAGCGCGCCATCGTCGGGCACGCAAAGCACCCTAAGAATCTCTAACGAAACCGCTGCGTGTCACCCTGAGCGCAGCGAAGGGTCTCGGCTTCATCCGAGCTTCTTCGCCTGCGGCTCAGCATGACGGCTGTTTTGTGAGGCGCTCTAAGTTCATACTTCAATTATACGCCTTTTCACCGCAACAAAAGCCGGAGAGTTCCCCGCCGGTTTTCAGCAAAAGCAAAAACGGTTATAGACGGAAGAGCAAAAAACCGGACAGAAGCGCTGCAAGTATTATGTCAAGCGTGTTTTCTCTCGGTCCCTCCTCTCTGACCTGGGCCTGCCAGAGCAGGCGCGGACTTGCGCTCTGTACGCCTGGGGAGTGAAGGGATGAGTAAACTTGAAGACCTCCAACCCAATGCCGCCGCCCGCAGCCTGCTGCCGGACAGCCTGGTTACGGTTGTCAATGTGTAATGGCTTGGCTCCGAAGCGTTAGAGCTGACCTACAAAACCGCGACTGGGCGAGTCGCGAACGAGCTATTGTATCGCCATGACGAACCGCGCCTGGAGATAGTCGAGCAAGGCCGCCCCTGGAGCTTCGATGGCGATGGCCGCCGGTTCCGGCTCGTCTCCGAAGCGCATCGCATCCGTCTTGCGCATTTGTTTGATCCCCTGCTCGCTGTGCATCCCTCCGACGTCGAGCCGCTGCCGCACCAGATCACCGCCGTTTACGAGGCCATGCTCCCACGCCAGCCTTTACGGTTCTTGCTTGCTGATGATCCCGGCGCCGGGAAGACCATCATGGCCGGGCTGCTCATGAAGGAGCTTATTGTCCGCGGCGATTTGCAACGTTGCCTGATCGTCTGCCCTGGGAGCCTGGCCGAACAATGGCAGGATGCATTGCACCGCCGCTTCCAGTTGCCCTTCGAGATCCTGACGAACGACAAGCTCGAAGCCGCGCGCACCAGCAACTGGTTCCTCGAGAACAATCTTGTCATCGCCCGCCTCACTCTCCCGTAATGAGCAGGTGCAGCAGAAGCTGCAGGCTCCGGAGTGCCGCTGGGACCTCGTGGTGTGTGATGAAGCGCATAAGCTGTCCGCGACGTTCTTTGGCGGGGAGATTCGTTACACCAAGCGCTACCGGCTCGGCCAATTACTAGCGACTCTGTAAGCGGTAATTGAACGGCGTTCTTTCCTCACACTATGAGAAGCGCAAGATGAGAACCCCCGGTCTGGAGACGGAGCGGGAAATTGTCTCTCTTGAGAGGAGGAAGAGCGTATGCAGCTGAGTAGTAATGGTTATGTGCA
>DATLYA010000054.1:0-4112 GCA_035575235.1 Candidatus Methylomirabilota bacterium | reverse complement strand
GACATGGGGTATTGAGGGAAAAACTCCAAGAGATCCGAGTAGCAACGTGCGCTGTCCGCCAGGGATAGTGTGCTTGGTCGTCGTATGCTATACACGGCATGCCAAGCGTCCTTCCCCTGTCTTCACGTTGCCTGGCCGCAGGCGTCCCTCTTGACAAAATGCGGTAAAAGTTGCACTGCTGGCCCATCATGCGAGGGGAGATAGGACGCCTCTATACGTTCGTGCTGCTCTGGCTGAGTGGAGGAGAACTTCTTCTATCCGCTGCGAGTATGCTGGCGCCGCGCAGTGCCTCCGCTGCTGCATTGGATTTTCCCTCTGCGGCTGTGTCCCAAACACAGCTTGATAGCGACGACTTGCCGTGTGAGGACGTCGTTGGGCAGGCCGAAAGCCTGCGTCTCGTCGGCAACTCCCCGCGCTCGCAGGAGCCGCCAACGCCCGTCCGTCGCGTTCTCAGCCATGCTCCTGCTGCTCCTACCCGAAATCAATTGTCTCGCGCCGTGGATAGCAGTGATCCAATTCTCTTCGCCTTTTTTGTCCCGCGGAAACTCCCTCCTCCAACCACAGAGAGCGACACGCCATTCAGCTCTTGAACTCTGTTTCAGGAACGGTTCACGACCCTGAGAGATCCTGCACGAGAGGAGTCCGGGACGTTTCATCTGTTCCATTTTTTGCTGAATCGCAACGCTGCATACCCGTAAGCAGAAGGCAACTATGCCCTCGTCTCGCTCCGCCGCGCTCAGGGTAACGCCAGAGGCCCGCGGCGCCGGCAGTGAGCCAGACGGAGCCATTCCTGTGGCGCTGTTCCCAATAGAAGGAGACGACTATGGCTGACGAGAGACGTACGTTATCAGCGGTGGAAGAAGCCGCCCAGAGTAAAGCCGCGCTTTATCGCTTAGGCGCCAAACTGATTCAGAGACGGATTCCCGTCTCCCTCATCTCGATTTTCTTTACCGCCATCATGGCCTACTTCGCCAGCGGCATGACCATGAGCACGAGTTTTAGTGATCTGCTGCCCTATCGACACCCCTTCGTGCAGGTGCATATGCGCTTCGCGAACCAGTTTGGCGGCGCCAATAATGTCAATGTGATGTTAACCGTAAAAAACGGCGACGTCTTTACCAAGGAGGTGCTCAGAAAGATCTACGACATGACTCAGGCCATGGATCGCGTGACCGGGGTCAACCATGATCAAATCGAGTCCATTGGTCATCGCACGACCCGCTATCTCACTGTGCTCGGGGGGACCATTGCGACCCCGCCGATCATGCGCCGGCCCCCTAAGACCGATGAAGAAGTCGAAGAAATCAAAAAGATTTGTTACAATACTGATTCCGTCTATGGCCAGCTGGTCTCGCTGGACGGCAAAGCGTTATTGATCAAGGCCAACTTTATTGAAGGGCGGTTAGACTACAAGCGTATTTTTGACGAAATTGATCGGACCGTCAAAGAGCCCTTCGAGACCTCCGAGCATCAGATTTGGATCGCCGGAGAGCCGCGCCTCTATGGCTGGATTTATCACTACGCCACGGAAGTGTATTACATTTTTATTGCCTGCACGGTGTTCTGTTGGCTCTTGCTCTATTTCTACTTTCACGACTGGCGCGGCGCACTGCGCCCGACCATTACTGGGGTCACCTCTGCTCTCTGGGGCATGGGCGCGCAGGCGTTGATGGGGTTCTCCATGGACCCGCTGGCGCTCGTCATCCCCTTCTTTATCACCGCCCGCTCCGTCAGTCATTCCGTGCAAATGCACGATCGGTATTATGAGGAGTACCACAAATGGAATTGGAACAAAGAGCGAGCCATCATTGCAGCGTTCGCTGAACTCTTCGTACCCACCTTAAGCGGGATCATTACCGACGCCCTGGGCATGTTGGCGATTATCGTAGTACCGGTGGCGATTTTGCAAAAGATTTCCATCTCTGCTTCCATCTGGGTGGTGTCAATCGCGCTCAGTGAATTGCTGCTCAATCCCATTATCTATTTCTATTTAAAGGCGCCGGAAAAAGAAAATGTTCTTGGTCGCGAGGAAGGCCCCTTCCAGCGCTTGACCACGACGGTAGCGGCCTGGGTGGTGCAGCCGCGGAATTCGCGGCTGATTATCGCCTTTTGGGTGATCGCCTTCTTCCTTTCCTTAACGCAAGTGCGGCATCTGACGTTTGGCGATCCCACCGCCGCCACGCCTTTATTGCGGGAGAATTCCCCCTACAATCAGTCCCACTTGGAGATTCAGAAATATTTTGGCGGTATTGAGCCGCTCATCGTGGTGGTCGAAGGGCGCGACAAGGATGTGCTCAAGGACCCGTCGATTTTACGGTCCATGGAAAAGTTCCAGCGCTATATGGAGCGTGATCCGGACATTGGCTACAGTTTTTCGCTGGCGGACATCATTCAGTCGATCAACATGACCTTCTATGATTTGCAGCCCCGCTGGGGCGTGATTCCGGCGGAAATTCCCAAAGTGAGTTCGCTCTTTTTCTACTATTTCGCCGGCGCCCCGCCGGGCGAGACCTCACGGTTTCTGGATCCGAGCTATACCATCACCCGCGTCACGTTCTACTGTCGGAACCATCAGGGGGATAATATCGCGCGGATTATTAAGGAAGCCCGCGAGTTTGTCGCTCAGAACCCCATGGAGAAGGCTGATTACCGCCTCGCGGGCGGCCTCATTGGCGTGACGGCGGCGGCCAACGAAGAGATCCTCAAGAACGACATCCTCATGAACGTGCTAGGTTTTGGCACCATCTTTCTGATCGTCATGTTTACCTACCGCTCGGCGATTGCCGCGTTTGTCATGATGCTGGGGTTGTTCTTAGCCAACGGCATCGTCAATGCGTACATGGGCTACATGAATATGGGGATTAATCTGCAATCGCTGCCCATTGTGACGGTCGGAGTCGGCTTTGGGATTGATTATGCCCTCTATATCGTGAGCCGCGCCGTGGAGGAATATAAGGGCGATACCCGGGAGGCGGTGCGCTTAGGCTTGGCGACGGCCGGCAAAGCGGTGACCTTTACCGCGATTACGTTGGTGATGGCAACGACCATGTGGGCCTTCTCCAATATCCGCTTCTGCTCAGAAATGGGCTTGCTGCTGGCGTTGTGGATGGCCATTAGTTTCCTGGCGTCGTGTACCTTCATTCCGGCCGTCTTGGCGCTGCGGGAGTGGAAATTCTTCCTGCGCGCCGCCAAGGAAGGCATTGTCGGGTAACCTAACCTCCAGCCTCTCGAGCTCTCAGCCCAGTGCAGCGCCACGCGCAGAGGTGCGGCCTCCCGCGCCTTGACGCCGTGGTGCGCCTGGAAAGGATCACCCCCCAAATGGAATTGATTCCTCCTACTCTCAATATTGACTTCGTCGGCAAACGCTTCCTTTTTCTCCTGATTTCCACTGTGATCAATCTGCTGAGTATCGTGTTGATGAGCGCCTGGGGATTGAACTATGGCTTGGACTTTACCGGCGGCGCCATGATCGAGGTCCGCTTCGCCCAGCCCACGACCAGCACAGCGATCCGTCAGGCCGTGCAAGGGCAAGCCCTTGAAGATCTCACGATTCAAGACATTGGACGTGAGAGTCGGGTGTTCATGCTGCGCTTTCAGCCGCGGTCGGGACAAGAACTCAGCGGGGTGCGAGACGCGGTCGAGCGCGCGCTTACGTCACAGTTTGGCACGACATTTGAAATGCTGCGCACTGAATCAGTGGGCAGTAAGGTCAGCGGCGATTTGCGGCGGAAAGGATTCCTCGCCGTCACCTTTTCCACTCTGTTGATGGGTTGCTACATTGCCTTCCGGTTCGAGCCGCGCTTTGGCCTCGGGGCCGTGGTGGCGCTCATTCACGATGTGCTGGTCGTAACCGGCGCGCTGACGATAACGCAGATGCCCGTGGATTTATCCGTGCTCGCCGCCCTCTTAACAGTCGTGGGGTACTCTGTACACGATACGATCATTGTGTCCGATCGGATCCGGGAGAACCAGCGCAAATTTCGCCGTGATCCGCTGGCGGTTACGATTAACCGCAGCATCAATGAAACACTCAGTCGCACCATTATCACTTCAGGCACAGCGATTCTTGTCTTGCTGGCCCTCTTCTTTTTGGGCGGCTATGTCATTCGTCC
>DATLYA010000053.1:0-31884 GCA_035575235.1 Candidatus Methylomirabilota bacterium | reverse complement strand
AACAATAGTAAAAGCGCCAGAGAGCGCGGCCAGCCCTTCGTCAATCTGTCCTGTTTGTTGATAGACCTCTGGCAGCAGCGCAAAGCCATAAGATTGCAGGAAGCCTGCTCCCGTAGCTTGCCAGGAAGTGAGTCCTGCATAGAGTTCTGTCAATCCATCATCGAAGCGGCGTTGCGCAGCAAGCGCCCAGCCCAGGAGGATATGAGCAGCAGCGCGCCACAGGGTAAAGCCTTGCGCCGCCGCCAGATCAATATTTTCGCGTGCGCAGACTTCTGTCTCTTTCGCTTCCTGGCGAAACTGATGCAGCACGGCGGCGCATCCAAGGGCGTAGGAGAGGTTAAAGGGAGAAGTCAGTCGCCGCGCCAAATCGATCGCTTCGCGGCTTCTGTGTCGGGCGCGGTCTGGGTAGCCGAGAAACCACAACGCCCACGCCGCCCAGGAGAGACACGCTATCCCAGGATCCTGACCATAGATAAAAGTATGGCTGCGATGCTGCGTCATGTCGTACCCCGCAATGCCTTGCTCGAGATGGTCAAGCGCAGTGGCGAAATTGCCGCGTAGAATTTCGGTCAACCCCATTGCGACGCACGCTTCGAGAACAAGAGCAGGGTCGTGTGCGTCTTGTGCGAGGCGGAGCAGTTGTTCTGCCGATTCCTGCGCGGTGTGAAGGTTCCCGCGTACGAAATACATCACCCATAGGCCCCAGAGCACGGGGAAGAGTTCGGGGGTTTCTCCCGCCTGACGGCATAACTCACGGGCGCGCCCATATGTCTGTTCAACCTGCGGCGACGCGTAGCCAGCCGTAGCAATTAAGGGTGCGCCGAGGGTAATCAGAAGCCGCAGCTCTTGCTGGAGACGCTCTGGTGAATCCGGGAGCAGTTTCAGCAACTCAAGGGCTTTGGTGCAATGGGCAATGGCTTCTTGGTAGGCGCACCGGCGCAGCGCCGTTTCTCCAGCCAAGTGCAAATATCGCACGGTGCGGCCGTGCTCACGGCTCCGCTCGAAATGGAGAGCCAGCGCACTTGCGATCGTTCCATGCTGTCCCTGGTAGCCAGCCTCTTGACGTTCGCCGATTTTCCTGTGCAGCCGCATGCGTCTGCCTGGCGTGATGCGATTGTATAACGCCTCCTGATAGAGAGCATGGATAAAACTGTAACGGCCAGTGATGCTCCCATCCGGCCATTCTTGATACTCATGAAACTGGATCAGCAGTCCTTTTCGCGCCAATTCTGCGCACTGTTCTTCGATAGTTTCCTCCTCTTCTTGAAGTCCTCCAGCGGCTGCAGCAGCGGTAAATTCAACTCCCACAACGCTTGCAGCCTCAAGGAGACCGCGCTCGCCGGGTTGCAGCTCATCAAGTTGTTTTTCAATAGTCTGCCGTAAACTTTCCGGCGTGCTTCGTTCGATCTCTTCAATGGTGCCTTGCACGGTCCAGGCGCCCTGTTGCTGCGCAATCAGACCGTGGCTGGCGAGATACTCCACCATGTGGACCATAAACAGTGGATTGCCCTCGGTGCGTTTATAAATGGCGTGGCTCAGCAGAGGAGGAAAATGATGGCGCGCGAAGCGAGCGGTGAGATAGGCAGCGACCTCCGTTTCCTGAAGAAAGGGCAAGGAGAGTTCCTGACAGCGGCCATGCAGTTGCAACTCCTGTTTCACGACATGAAGCGGATGATTTTTGATTCGCACGTCAGTAGGGCGGTAGGAGCCGATGACAAGGAGTTGCGCCGGCGGTTCACGCTGCGCCAGGAGCGTAATGAGATCGAGGGTCGAGTAATCACTCCAGTGGAGGTCTTCGAGCACCAGAATGAGCGGCTGCTCGGCAGTGAGAGCTTCGACGGCTTCCGCCATCTCCCGGAGCATGCGCTCTCGGGTGACGCCTTGAATGCGCTGCTGCAAGACCTCGAGGTCTGCCGGGCTAATGATGCTTGGCATCTGTACGAGCCAACTTGGGGCATAGCGCGTTAAGATGGGAAGAACAGCTCCGTTCTTTTCATCCCGGCAGAGGTGACCCAAAGCCTCCAGCATCGGCATATACGCTTCGCCCGCGCCGTAATGCTCCAGGCATTGTCCTTGGGCGACGCGGAATCCATTGATCATTGCTTGTTGCACAAATACTTTTACTAATGCTGTCTTGCCAATCCCAGGCTCACCGGTGATGAACACCACCTGGCGGGCGCCGCGCCGCGCCTTGTCTAAGCATTCGTGAAGCTGCGCAAGTTCTGCCTCGCGACCCACCAATGGAAGCGTGCTGGATGGAGGGTGAGGGGCTGAAGCAAGAACAGGCTGGATTCTGAGTGTCGAGTCTTGAGGGCGAGACGCCAAGCCTTGAAGTTCAGGCGTCGAGCTTTGCGCTAGCGGCGCAGGGCGAAGCGGAGCGATAAAGCGGTACCCCCTCCCATGCACGGTCTCAATAAATTGGGGAGCTTTCGGGGCGTCGTGCAACGCTTTACGCAACTCTTGAATATAGTCTTTCGGTAATGTGGCGCTCACCCGAGTGTTGCCCCAGACGGATCGGAGTAATTCCTCTTTGGTAATGAGTCGGCCTGCGTGTTCTATCAGGTAACGAAGCACTGCCAGCGTCTTGGGGCGGAGCGCGATGAGTTGTCCCTCCTTCCAGAGCTGTTCATTGTCGAGATCCAGACGGAAGGGAGGAAAGCAAATGATCTGTGTTGATTCATGAGACATGCCGCGAAAATTCTACCAAAATTCCACCAAATCACCATGGGTTCTCGTAGCTTCTTCAGACTCTGTTTGTTAGGCTCCTGTGTCTACAGGGATGGCCTAAAGGAACGGCAAGAGATCCCGATAACAGCTTGTTTTTGCAACCTGGGAGTTGGCGTTTATGGAGAGGCGAGTCGTCATTACTGGTATAGGCCTCGTCAGTCCGATTGGCGTAGGGAAAGAGCCATTTTGGCGCGCCCTGGTAGAAGGACGCTCTGGCATCCGGCGTCTCTCCCGCTTTGACCCTCAAGGATACGATTGCCAGGTGGCTGGAGAAATCCTGGATGAGAGCTACAAGGAGCTGATTGACGTTAAGCGGCGGCGGCGCATGACCCATGTGGCGCAACTCGCAGTTGCTGGCGCGCATCTAGCTCTGGAGGATGCTGGTTTATGCCCTGATTGGCCAAACCCCTCTGCCGTGGGAACGATCGTCGGCACCTCTTTAGGAACTGTCAGAGAAGTCACTGAACAACAATCTATTCTATTGGAGCGAGGAGCTGCACGCATCAATCCTTTTCTCACTGTAGCCTCGCACATCAATGCGATCTCGACGGAAGTAGCTATTACCGCACGGGCACAAGGCCCGGCGTTGACGGTCGCTGGTGGTTGCGCCTCAAGCCTCTGCGCCCTGGGCGTAGCAGCGGATATGATCCGGAGCGGAGCGCTCGATATTTGCCTCTCCGGAGGTGCGGAGAGTCCATTGTTTCCTCTCGTATACGCTGGACTCTGTCGCACCCAGGAATTAACGGGTCAAAATGAGTGTCCCGAACGTGCCTCTCGCCCTTTCGATCATGCGCATGACGGGTTGGTAGTGAGTGAAGGCAGTTGTCTCCTCATTCTTGAGGAACGTGTCCATGCCGAACGACGCGGAGCGCGCATCTATGGTGAAATCCTTGGGCATGCGTTTGGATGTGAAGCTTACGAGTCATTTGCCCTGGAGCCTAGTGGTGAAAGTGCGGTAAGATTACTGCAAGAAACCTTCGCTCGTTCTGGAATCAGCCCTGAAAAACTTGACTGGGTGAACGCTCATGGCAGCTCCTGCCCCAACTGGGACCGAAAAGAAACTCGTATCTTGAAAAGAACGCTAGGTGAGGCCGCCTATCGCGTGCCGATCAGTGCGACAAAGTCAGTCATGGGACATACTTTCGGAGCCGCTGCCGCCTTTCAGGTCGCCTCTGCCCTGTTGGCTATGCAGCACGGCTCGATTCCTCCTACTATAAACCTGGACGCTCCAGATCCCGAATGTGATCTTGACTACGTTCCCCATCGCGCGCGCCCTCTAAGGGTGAACGTGTGTCTTGTTAATGCCTTTGCGTACGGGGGCATTAATTCTTTTATGGTATTGCACAAAGGGTTGGCGCCGGTCATACGCCAACCTGAACCTGTGGAATTTCTTCCGTCCGCTCATTCATAATTTGCCTCTTCCTTCCCTTTCGTTCTCCGAGCCGAGTGGAGGCGCCCATCCATGCGGCTCGGCTGCTTCCTCTGCCTGCTTGCTAATGTAGCTACTCCAAGCAAATCAGTGTCAATGCGGGAAGAGTAGTGTCGGAGTTTTGACACGAGCAGCGCGCAAAGCTTGCGGCGGAGTGGGGAGCATCAGCCATTTCGCTCTATTCAGAATGCAGGAGCCTGCTGAAAGCTCTTGGCTCTATATTTGCTGAATTTCAATTAGATTCAGGCGAGCTGGGGTCCACACTGTTTATAGTCTGACGTCAATCTTCCGATGAGTATAGAGGTCAGGCAAGGGATCTGCTTTAGAAAGGAGTCAGGTGTGTCAGAGCCATCGACAGTCCTCGTTGTGGACGATGAAATTGGACCACGTGAATCGCTGCGCGCGATTCTCAAGCCAGAGTATCAAGTCCTGGTGGCGGCAGAAGGAGAACAGGCAATTCACATGGTGGAACAAACGCCTGTTGATGTCGTGCTTCTTGATCTCCGAATGCCTGGCGTTTCTGGCATCCGCGTCCTGGAGCGCATTAAGGCAATCAATCCTGATATCGAGGTCATTCTTATTACTGGATATGCTTCCTACGAAACCGTCCTGCAAGCGTTGCGGTTGCATGCTTTCGACTACATTCCCAAACCTTTCAACATCCCTCAACTCCGTGATCTGGTGCGGCGAGCCGTCACACAGCGTCATACCTCTGTGAAAAGATGCGACCTGAATGAGGCGAACGACGCCTGTGAGCGCATGCAAGATCCGCATCTCCTGGAGCTGACTGCGGAGCTGAGCATCACACGCAAACAACTTGAGGAAATCCGCACCGTGCTGTCCCGTAATCTCCACGGTGCGTTACGGACTCTAGAAGAAGGAGCCCAAAAGCTAGCAGTGCATTATGCTTCGCAGCTGGACCCTCCTGGTCAGGAAGCATTACAGCAGGTGCATATGGCTGCATTCCAGGTTGCCAAAAGTCTCAGGGCTGTGTTGCCTCAAGATATTCCGCTGCAATCGACATGGCAGGCGATACCCTCTCCAACGCCGCTTTCTTCGGCATGCTCGCAGTGACAATTATGACAGACCTCCATTCTTTCTTAGCGCTTGTTGGTGAGCGTCGTACGGGCTTTGTGTATTGTCGCACCTGTTTCGCCGTACAATGGATTGGCGGGCCCGATGATGCTGGGTCTCGTGATGAAGGCGAGGGCAATAGTGAAGACGCTGCCCTTGAGGATGAGCGAGAGACTTTTCTCCGCCGGCATCGCGGACATCGGCTTGTTCCGCTCAGAAAAAAAAGAGATCGCTATTTTTCGGATCGGCCGGTTTGGGATCCGTTACGGATTGCCTACGAAGAGGTCACTGACGGAGGGGAAACTTTCGTCGTGAAAAGTTGGCGGACAAATCTCCATGAACCTCGGCAATACGCCCTGCTGCGAGGAGCGCTCGATATTGCCACAACGGTGGACCTTCCCAAAGAGCCGCTCTGTGAGGACCTGATGCACTCCCTTTCCTGCTCCCCTGAGCAAGCAGAGCAGATCGTGAAGAAACTCCAACAGCTTGTGACGACGTTTCCTCTGGAGGATCTCTTACCTGCGTATTGCTCAGCTGATGATCCTCACTTGATGTTCTCCTATTTGTCCGAGCGTCATCTGCGCAAGTGCGTGGAGCTGTGTCGGGAAGCCGGCATAGCATCGGACAAGGCCAAGTTGCAGGATTTTTTTATACAGCGTCAACAAGAGGACGCCTTGACCTTGGAGCTGCGCCAGCGCTGTGAGCTGCATTTCTCGTGATCGCAGTCTCGGACGCACTCATGAAAGTAAAGGTGGAGGTGGTGGACTTTCAGACCTCGGCGATGCTCTCAGTGGGGAAACCCTCCTTGCCGAAGACGGTTGCCGCTCAATGGCGCCTCGCTTTTCTTCTTACCGTGACTGTGCTCGCACTGCCTCTCAGTGGAGAGCGGTCGCCGATTCCCGCCGTGATGTTGGCGAGCCTGGTCCTCGGTTCAGCCTTGTTGATTCCGTGGGGAGTGAAAGAGCAGGGGCTCATATGTGGAGCGGCCGGAGCAAGTTATCTCATGACAGCACGCTCAGGCAGCGTCTTAGGGGGATCAGAGGCGCTGCCATCTGAGCTCATTGGTCTTGGCGTCAGCATTGGGGTTTCGTTGATCGGCGTCTGGTGGCGACAGGCGCAGCGCACGCAAGTAGCGGAACAGGCTGCCGCTCTCCAGCAACGGATGCAGGAAGCTGAAGCGTTGCAAGAATTTAGCCGTGCTCTAACCTCGACGTTGAGCTGTAGTCAATTATTGCCTCCTCTCACGGCAGTCGCCCAACGTCTGTGCCAGGTCCAAGGACTTGTTGTTGGCGTCTTCTTACAAGAAGGTCAGGAAGTCGAACTCTGGACGCAAACCGATCCGGCTCTACATGAGCGACAGCTGCCGGTTGAATCGTTGCTCACGAAAGAGATTTTGCAAGTCGGCTGGCCAGTGTTTATTCCAGACGTCACTCATCCGCCTGTCACGTCGCTGTTATTTCAGTGTTTGGCGAAGGCAGGATTCGCCTCACTGCTTGTTGTCCCGCTTCGCGCCGTTCATCGTGTCATTGGCGTGTTATTAGTGGGCTGGCGGGCGCCCTATACAAGCCTCACGCGCCATCAAGAGGAACTGCTGCAGTTAATTGCTGATCAAACTGTACAGGCGCTGTCGAATATTCGCCTCTATCAAGAACAAGAGCGCCATTTGAATGAATCGGAGTCGCTCCGCAGGGTCGGACAATTGATCTCGACCACACTCAACTTACAGGACGTGTTGAAACTCGTGACTGAAGAGGGGGCGCGGTTGTTGGGAGGGGAGGCGGGGATGTTGACATGGTGTACACCGGAGCAAGAAGTAGAAATCGCCGGAGCTTCTGATCTGCTGGCCCCCTGGCGTGGTGTGCGCATTCCGTTGGCCGATTCTGTAACGGCCCTGGTGATGCAAGAGCGCCGCGCCATTCGCATGGAAGAGGTGCGAGAAAGAAATTTGTTCTTTCTCCAGCGCTTACGAGAAGCCGGAAAACCTGTTCCGCGCGCCTTTCTCGCCGTCCCCCTCTGGCAGGCTGAGCAGCCGGTAGGCGCGTTAAGCGTACTCTCCATCGAGCCGCGGATTTTCTCTTTGACTGATGAGCGCATTCTTCAAGCCCTCGCCGATCAAGCGGTCCATGCCATCAACAATGCTCAGCTTTACGAACAACTGCAAGATTCTTTACGACGAGAGCAGGAGGTCGGGAGACAAAAAACCGCTTTCTTCGCCAGCGCATCACATGAACTGCGCACGCCCCTCAATATTATTCTGGGGTATATCGATCTGATTCGTGAGGGAGTGATCGGCCAGATTGATGCTGAAGTCGCCGAAACTCTGGGACGCGCCCGGGACGCAGCCCATCATATGATTGCACTGGTCAATGATCTCTTGGACCTTGCCCGCATTGAGCGTGCGGAGTTGCAACTCCACCCTCAACTCATCGATCTTGAAGAACTACTGCAAGACGTGTGCGCAACGTGGGAGAAACTTATCAAGGAAAAGGGACTTGCCTTTCAGCGAGTTGGGGCGCGTTCCTTTCCGCCGCTGATGACCGACAAGGCGCGCTTACGGCAGATTCTCGATAATTTACTGGGCAACGCCGTGAAGTTCACTGAAACCGGCTCCATTTGCGTCGGCGCTCGAGTGTGTAGCCAGAGCATCGAGATATGGGTGGAGGATACAGGAATCGGCATTGATCCACTCCATCATGAGAAAATTTTTGACGAATTTCAACAAGTCGAGAACGCAAATACGAATCAGTTTGAGGGCTTTGGGCTTGGGCTGGCGGTGTGTAAAAAGATCGCCCGTCTTCTCCAAGGGGATATCAGTGTGGAAAGCATAGCAGGACGAGGCAGCAAGTTCACTCTCAGGCTCGCTTACCGCCATTCCTAACTGCGAGTGCAGGAGCAAATGGGAACAGCGATCTTCTACCGAAATTCCACCAAAATTCTACAAAAACTCGGTCGTTCCGGTTTCGTTCTCTTGCTACATGAGGTCTATGCTCTCTGAAAGAAGGAGGGGGTGTTATGGAACGCTCGGTTGATCGTCCGCTCGATCCTTCCGCCATTCTGCTCATGACCCTGGTGTGCGCGATCTGGGGGGGGGCTTTTGTCGCGATTAAAATCAACCTTCTTGACATGCCGCCCTTCGGTGCGGCGGCGCTCCGGTTTCTCGTGACGGCGCTCGTCTTATTTCTGCTTGCGCGCGCGCAGCACATGGCGCTATGGCAGACGGCGCAGGATATGCGTTTGGTGGCGCTGCTTGCCGTTCTCTTTTTTTACAGCAATTTTATGGTGTATGTCGGCACGGCGCAGACCACCTCTGGAAGAGCAACAGTTTTTTTCTACAGTCAGCCGGTGTTTTTCGCCCTTCTCGCGCACTATCTTCTCCCCGGCGACCGCCTGACCGTACGGAAGGGATGGGGACTATTCCTCGCCTTCAGTGGATTAGTACTCTTATTCCTCATGAAGATGAGTCCTGGCCATTCCTCGTTCACCCTCCTGGGGGATAGCCTCGTGCTGAGTAGCGCCTTGGCCACGGCCTACCAAAATCTGCTCATGAAACAGACGACAGGAAGAGTGCATCCCGTGGCGCTGATTTTCTGGGGCAGTTTGATCTCTGGGGTGCTGTTAGCCTGCTGTTCGGCGGCGCTTGAGCCACAGGCGCGCTTCGTGTTCTCTCTGCGAGCGCTCGCTGCATTATTCTACCTCAGTTTTGTCTCTGCAGCCTTTGGTTTTGTCGTATTTGCCTGGCTCATTCAACGCTACTCCGCGACCCGTGTGACAACGCTGGTGTTTCTTGCTCCGGCGTTTGGCGTTCTGTTCGGCTGGCTCTTCCTGCAAGAGACCTTGACGCTGGTCCAGCTTTTCGGCGCGGTTGGGGTGTGTCTTGGAGTCTACTTTGTGAGTAGCAGCGAAAAGCTAACAATACGTCAAACCCCAACGACGGAAACCTCGCTCAATACTCAGGCGGCCATTCGCTAGCCCAGGCCGCAAGAGACCAGGAGTATAGCGTTCGCAGGAAGAGCAAAGAGTAGTGGGCAGCGGCGCTGTTTCATGGCAAATGATCAGAGCGTGTCTCTGTGGTCGTCCAGGTGCGGGCAAGCAGGGGAGTCCGCTCCCGCACGGACAGACACGGACAATCCAACTGCACCACTACTGCATAGCGGAGTTATTTGACCTCGACTCTCGGGCTTCGGTATACTGACAGTGAGCAATGACACGAAATTGCACCAAGCGCGCCTCCTTCGTTTCCATCTGAAAGCGGACATCCGGCGCTCCAAACGGCATCATTGTGGAATTTTTTTGGCTGCCTCCTTTTTTCGCGGGGATTTCTGATCTCTTCCTTGCGCTCCTCGTCATTCAACGCGCTCCACACCGGACGTTGAATCGTGTCTTTACCTTATTTGCCCTGAGTCTGACATCCTGGAATTTTGATATTGCCGCCTTGTACTTCTTTACAGACTACGATCTGGCGCTCCAGTGGAGCGAGAACTTCCGTTACGGAATGCTTTTCATTCCACCTACCGTCTTCCACCTCGCACTCGTACTGACTGGACGGCTTACCCTGCCAAATCGCTTCTTCCTCGCCGCCGGCTATATCGCTGCTTTTATTTTAGCCCTTGCGAATAGCCAGGGCATCTTAGTACAGCGGTTAGAGAGCTCCACGTGGGGGTTCTATCCGCTCGGCGCACCTCTCTACAAAGTCCATACGGTGTCTGACCTCCTCTACTTTGGCGCGACGCTCTTTCAGTTGATTCGGGGATTTATCGCTAGCGAATCAGCGCGCCAACGGGAGCAGCTTAAATTGACCTTGTTGGGGTTTGCCGTCGGGCTGCCTATCGGTCTGACCAATCTGTTGCCTGTCTACGGAATACATGTGTATCCGCTCGGCAGCTTTGGCAATGTCGTGTTCTGTGGAATCGTGACGTACGCTATCGTCCGCCACGGTCTCCTGAATGTCGAATTGATCATTACGAAGACCGCCGCTGGCGTCAGCGCTGTTATCATATGGTTCGTGCCTCTTTGGGTGCTGACCACTGAGGTGCAGCGGCGAATTTACGGCGCAACTGATAATCGGCTGCTGCTCTTCGCCCTGATTGTCTTCGCGCTCTCTGGACTGATGTTCCCCTGGCTGTTGCGTCTTTCTGAGCGGATAATCCGCCGGCTCTTTTGGGGGCAACGGCTGGACTCATTGCAGGCGCTAAGCGTTTTTCAGCAGACACTTATGCGTGTGCTTGATCAAAAGAAGATCCTGACCGATTTATGCGCTGTGCTTGCTGACACTTTACAAACTGAATTTGTTCTTGTCTACCTCTTGCAACCTACGGCGGAGGCTTACGTCGATCCTCAAGGAGGCGCGGCGCCGTTTGCGGTGAGAGACGCCTTGCCTATTCTGCTTATACAGAAGCGTGGTCCAGTTGTACGCGAGGACTTGCTGCTTGAGGAGCACAATGCTGAGGCGCAGGCGCTAGCGAAAAGTCTGCAGGAACGGCGCGCCGAGGTGGGTGCGCCGCTGGCCGCTCAGGATCGCCTGCTCGGGTTTGTTCTGCTGGGAAAGAAGCGCAACCGGGATATCTTCTCGAGGGAGGATTTGCAACTTTTATCTACTTTAGGCGCTGAGGTGGCGGTGGCGCTGGAAAATGCGCGGCTCTACGAGGAACTGCGCAATTCACAAATTATGTTGGCGCGGACAGATCGGTTAGCGGCGGTTGGGACGTTAGCCGCCGGCATTGCTCATGAGATTCGCAACCCTCTTGTGGCTGTGCAAACTTTTATCCAGCTACTGCCTGAGCAGATCGATGACCCGGAGTTCCGTACCATGTTCCTGGAACTAACTAATAGTGAACTGGCGCGCGTGTCGACGTTAATTAATGATCTGATGGCGTTTGCGCGACCATCCCCCGCCTCACTTGATGAAGTAAACCTTAATGAGCTGGCTGAGCATATCGTGCGATTGTTAGCAGGGCAGGCGAAGAAACGCGATATTACGTTGACCACACGGCTCTCTCCTGAAGTGCCGCCTTGCGTCGTTGATCAAGGACAGATCAAGCAAGTATTGATGAATTTGCTCATGAACGCTCTCCAGGCCACCTCGGCGGGCGGAACTGTGACTCTCTCTACCTCCTTACTACGGGAGGCAGGAAGGAGAGCCTGGTGTTTAGTTGAAGTGCAAGACACGGGATCCGGCATTCCGCCCGACCAGAAAGAACAGATCTTTGATCCCTTCTTTACGACAAAGGATAGTGGAGTGGGGCTCGGACTGTTCATTGCTCATCAAATCATTGAAGAGCATGGAGGGACTATCGATGTAGAGAGTGAAGTAGGACTGGGCGCGCGTTTTCTCATCAAGCTGCCGGTGACCCGCTTGTTTACGCAAACGTCCGCCGTAGTGGAAACCGAGGAGTGTGAGGGAGAGGACGCCGATATAGCAGTGTTGTAGTAGGGTGTTGAAAGCGTCACGCAAGTCTGACTCTTACAGGCCACGCATTGCGCGTTCTTGCCTGCTGCTAAAGTCAGTCTGCTAAAATTCTACGTAAGTTCTACCAAATTTTCTTTTTCCACCCTCGCGCGGCAAGGAACTTTTTGCTACTTCACTCAGCCTAAGCGAAAGGCAAATAGGCTGCCGGGGTGTGTTGCCTCGGCAAAACATCCTTCGGCGCAGCCTGCTCGACTGAGGAAGAAGTTCAATAGGATGGAGGACCTATGCTGAGACGAATGATGCACAGTAAGATTCATCGGGCGACCGTAACGCGCACGGATTTGCATTATGAGGGGAGCATAACGGTTGACGCCGATTTGCTCGATGCGGCGGGAATGCTGCCATATGAAGCTGTGTGGATTTGGAACGTGAATAACGGTGAGCGTTTCGAAACGTATACATTAGCCGGCGCACGGGGATCGGGAGAAATCTGCCTCAATGGCGCTGCGGCGCGCAAAGCCGCTCCCGGCGACCTGATCATCATCGCCACATTTAGCTGGATGGAGGAGCAAGAGGCGCGGCGATGGGAGCCCATTGTCGTCATGGTCGATAACTGTAACCGACTTCAGGCGAAGGCGGCCTAGTTTTCTCATGATACTGGCGTGCTCACGCTTAAGTATTTGAGATTATTAATGGAGCCGATGGGAGTCGAACCCACGACCTCTAGAGTGCGATTCTAGCGCTCTCCCAACTGAGCTACGGCCCCACAAGGAAAAACGACGGGAAAAGAACAACCGGGGAAAGTCCCCTCAAGTTAGAAAGGCAATCTAGCAGGCGCGGCGCACCTTTTCAAGTAAACGGCGGTGGTGGAGACGCCTCGTCCGATCCCGGTCTTTGGAGGGCAATGCCCCGTACGGGCGCGGCGCGCTTCTACGGCTGTAAGTCGGTGTTAAAGCAGCCCGACCTGGAGCACGGAAACAATCGCCCGAAGGCCAAGTTGGTCGTATTGAGGGGCGATGTCCGAACGGAAAACAAAGTTAATACTTCCATCCTCCGCCTGGGCTTCTGGCGGAGGATTTTCATCCCAGGCGCCTTGCTTACACGCCTCCAGGAGTGAAGAGTCCACTGCGTGACTTCCTGAACGTGTTTGGATAATGAGTTTTTTCAGATTCCCTTGTGTATCGAGTTTCGCCTGCACAGTGACCACGTCTTTGGCCGCAACAACTTCGTCGAGTGTGAGCTGTTTGCGCTGATAGATAATCAGGTGTTGGAAAACGCGCAGCGCCACACGGCGTACGAACGGCGCAAACCGATGGGCTTTGGTGTTGAGGAACGTCAGGTTGCCTTGGCGGATGTCGGGCAACAAGTCTGGCGTGCCGAGAGGACCAGGCAAGCTCAATAAACTCTCCGCTGGAGGCGGCGCAAGCGCAATGAGGTCCCGTCCTTGTGGCGGTTGCCGTTCGGCTTTCTGCTCTTCTTTGTCACGACCTGCATCAGATAACCATCCCTGCGTGAGCAACTCATCTGGACGTGCAAAGAGCTGCGGCGTGCGCACTGGAGCGTCTGGCCTTCCCGGCGTCAGGTTTTTTTGCTGTTGCTCTGTCTGGCGTGGTGTCTCAGTCGTCGGGTTCTCCCCTGGTTTCTCAAGCGCTTTTTCGAGAGGCGGTTTGGTGAATGGTTTCGTCTCGGGCGTCTTGATGGCTAGCTGTGTAAGCGGCTTTGCCGATTCTGGTTTTGCCGGCTTCTCTTTCGGTGGAACTTTCTCTTTCTGCAGAGGGGCAGGAGCCGGCGTGCCCACCGCCACAGTTTGTTCTTGGGTTGCACTATTGCGGTCACTGAGTAGACGAGTTTTCTCTGGGATTTGCTCGTTGGCGTTATCGGGCGGGTTGACAATCTGCTCTGGAAGCGGTTCTTGCCGCTGCTGAGGTTTTTCGTCTTCTTTCTTCTCTTTGTTGTCAGGTTTTTCTTTTTGGACTGCAGGCGGTGATGGCGTCCGCGCTACCGTTGGCGGAGGCGTAGGGAGCAGCTCCACTTCAGCGAATTGCTCTGGCGGCGGCGCCAATCGTTGGCGCTCGATGTAAGGCATGAACAGGAAGAGCAACAGATGAAGCAGCAGCGAGACAAACAAAAAAATTGCGAACGGATCTCGTTGTGGAGCGCGGGGAAGTGTTGTCGCAGCGACGGACATGACGGCGGCATTCTAGCTGTCAACGCGCCCAGTCGCAAGGAAGTGTTCCTAGTGGCTTGCCAGGAGCAAACAAGATGGCATATAGTGGACGCACTATGTTTGGTCTTGGCATTGGTGAACTGCTGGTGATTCTTATCATTATTCTCATTTTTGGCTCACGGAGATTGCCTGAAATCGGCGAAGGTCTTGGACGCGGCATCCGTAATTTCCGGAAATCTCTCAAGGCCCCAGATGAGATTGATGTGACGCCCGATCAGAATACTCCAGTAGAGCCGTCGGAAAAAAAATCATAGCTACACACTGCCAAACTGAGCAGCGACAACACGGCTGCTAAATTCCGTTACAGTGGGTGGAGGGGTTGTGAAGACAATAAGGAACTTCACGGCGTCTCCTGGCATGACGTGAAACTGCTTCGGTGGTACGAGATCCTGCAAGGCCCCGATTTCCCGTAGGGTAAGGTTGGCGAGCCGATCTGGCGCAATATTGGTCCCACAAAAGATTAACCGCTTCCCTATATTCCTTCCTTTGGCATCGTAAATAGCGCCTTCGATTTGGATGGTGCGAGCAGGGAGTGCTGCATTATTGGTCGCTGACCCATACATCATGAATACTTTCTGATTGTCTCTTGTGATCTGGTAATGGCCTTCAAGATCGCTCAGCACGATATGTCGGGCGGAGAAGCGTTCTCCCGTCACAAAAGTTCCAAGCACCGGGAGGCGAGCCAGGAAGGATTCTGTGCCTTCGGGATGGTAAAAACAGTAAATGCCAAGCAGGCCATTCATAAAGATCAGTGCGCCAAGGAATAAAAGAAACTGACCGGGTGAGACGACAGTCTCTGGCTCCGGCCAACGTGGCGGCGGCATGAATGCAATCTTCTCCTGTTCCGCCGCCTCAGTATCGCTATAAAAAGGGGCGTCAGCGGGCACGTACGCTTCAGCGGCGAATTCAGATTGTATGGAGGACGCTTCTTCTGGTGATTCGAGTGGTTTCGTCAGCAATGGTTCGTCTAAGAGTGGAGGTTCGTCTACTGGAATCATGAAGGCGTCGTCTGGAGCAGGGGATGACGCAGGTGGATTTGCTTTCGGCGACGCCGAGGGAGCTGGTGGAACCATCTCCTGCCTTGCACCTGCGAGCAATGGCGGAGAGTAGAAAAAGATATGACCACACTGTTCCTTGGTACATTGGAACTTCGTGTTTTCATCGATAATATGAGAGCTGTCAGTGCGATAACGAGTATGACAAGAGGGACATTCTACAATCACACGCCTTCCCCACTTGACGCGATTGTAGGAAGAAGTGAAGAAAAATCAACCACGTTGACGAAAAGCGAAAAGAAAAACTATAATGCCTCAACCTTCCGCCTGTTAGGATAAGCATTTGCGTCAATTTTCCCTGATGGTTGTTCTTTTTCGTCTGCTCATCGTGGCCCTGCTGACCCTCTTTTGGGGGCCATTAGTGATTTTCTTATCCTTTTTTGATCCTCATGCCGAACGGGCCGCGCTCTTGATTCGGTTTTGGGCGCGTGGAGTGCTGCGAACTTGTGGAATCCACTTGCGGGTGTACGGCCGTGAGCATCTCGATCCTCAGCAGGCGTATCTTTTTATGTCTAATCATCAGAGCAATTTTGATATCCCTATCTTAATGGCTGCGTTCGATACGCTTCAGGTGCGATGGGTCTCAAAACGTGAAGTTCGTAAAGTGCCTATCATTGGACTGTGCATGCAACGCACCCAACAGGTATTGGTTGACCGCGAAAGTCCAACCCAGGCAGTTGTTGTTATACGCCAGGTGAAGGCTTTGCTTGATGCGGGTATCTCGGTCATTTTCTTTCCTGAAGGCACACGGACGCGCGATGGGCGCTTACAAGCATTCAAGCCGGGAGGATTTGCTGTGGCCGTTGAAGCCGGCGTCCCGGTCGTCCCAGTCACTGTGCGCGGCAGTCGCGCGCTGTGGCCGCCAGGAGGGATAAATATTCGCCCTGGCGTGGTAGAAGTTTTTTTTCATCATCCCATTTGGTTTGATTCTTACGTGCATAAGAAAGCTGCCAGAGAAATGCTATTAACTCGTGTACGGGAAGCCATTGCCGCACAGTTACAGGAAGAGTCGGGCTCGCCTGCGGCTGCGACAGCGACGACGGCGCTTCAATCCTACACCGGCGAGAGAGCGGAGCGACCCTCTTCATGAGCAACGGGATTCTGCGTGTCATTCCTTTAGGGGGGTTGGGAGAAATTGGCCTCAACCTGATGTTGATTGAGTATTGTCCCCATGGCGAGGGCGAGCCTGTAGCGATCGCCATTGATTGTGGGTTGATGTTCCCTGAGCAAGAGATGCTGGGGATCGATATTGTGATTCCGGACTTCAGTTACTTGCGCGAGCGGCGTCATCTCAAGGCGGTGATTTTCACGCATGGGCATGAGGATCATATTGGCGCATTGCCGCATTTACTGAAAGAATTCAATGTGCCTGTCTATGGTACGCCGTTTACGATCGGACTGTTGCGCGACAAACTCGACGAACATGGTTTGCTCAGTGAGACTGAGCTGCACGAGATTCGCCCGCGCCAGGTGTGGGAAATCGGTCCGTTCACCATTGAAGGCATCCATGTCACACATAGTATTGTTGACGCCCTGGCCTTTGCGATCACTACGCCGCTGGGCACGATTATTCACACTGGCGATTTCAAGCTTGATCAAACGCCGATCGACGGCAAACGCACGGATCTCGCTCGCCTCGCCGAATGGGGCGAGCGCGGTGTGCTGCTCCTCATGTCTGACTCGACGAACGTCGAACGGCCTGGCGCGACGCCGTCTGAGCGCACCCTTACGCGTCCTCTGGAAAACCTGATAGCGCACGCGCAAGGCAAGGTGCTGGTGGCGACCTTTGCTTCGCATATTCATCGCGTCCGTCAGATCATTGATCTGTCACTCGCGCAAGGCCGCACGGTAGGCGTGGTAGGGAGAAGTTTGGTTGACAATATCGAGATCGCCCGGGACACGGGGCATTTACGCATTCCCCCTGACGCCTTCATCGACGTGGGAAAAGTGCCGGATCGTGATCCGCGTACTGTGACGTTGTTGACAACAGGCTCTCAAGGCGAACCCTTGTCGGCCTTGTCGCGCATTGCAGCAGGAGATCATCCGCAAGTCAAACTCGGCGCCGGTGATGTGGTGATTTTTTCGTCCCGCGTCATTCCTGGCAACGAACGAGCGATCTCCCGCTTGATTGACCATTTATACCGGCGCGGCGCCGAAGTGTATTATGAAGCAGTGGCCTGTGTGCATGTGTCGGGGCACGCCAGCCAGGATGAATTACAACTGATGCTTAATCTCGTGCGTCCGCGCTATTTTATTCCTATCCATGGCGAATATCGCTTCCTCGTGCGCCACTGTGATTTGGCGCGAGGGGTTGGTGTGGATCCGACCGGCGTCTTCTTGCTGGAGAACGGGCATGTGTTGGAGATTACCGCAGACGGAGCGCATCTCAGCGAGCCGGTGCGAGCTGGACGGGTCTTTGTTGATGGGCTTGAAGGCATCGAGCATGAAGTCTTACGCGACCGCCGCCATCTGGCGGAAGATGGGTTGGTGGTGGCGATCGTGCGAGTCGATCAGCAAACGGGCGAACTGGTGAATGGACCAGATCTTTTGTCGCGCGGGTTTTTACCATCGAATGATGGAGAAGATTTTGCCGCGGCCAAGGAGGCCGTTTCTGTATCCCTTAACGAGTTGCCGCCAGAATCGCGGACTGATACGGGCATAGTGAAGGAACAGGTGCGGTTGTCGTTGCGGCGTTATTTCCGCCGCACCTTCGGTCGCCGTCCTGTTGTCCTGCCATTTGTGATGGAGATGTGATGAGGAGGGGTGGATATGGCGGGTGGGCGCAAGCCACAGCCCCAAGAGCGTGCGTTTGGCGATGAGATTATTGCCATTGCCTGCGTCGCCTTGGCGATCTTCTTTGTTTTCGCGTTCTATTCGTATCAGGCTGGCGAGCCCAGTACTAATCAGATGGGGCTGATCGGGCACGTGCTCGCGGATATTTTCCGCCCGATGCTTGGGCGGATGTGCTACGCGCTGCCAGGCGCATTATTGTACGGCGCGGCGATTTTGTTGCGCGTGTTGCCATGTCCAGCGCCGGTCGCGCAGTCCTGCGCCTTTTTCCTCTTTACTTTATCGTGTGCTGCTTTCCTGGCGCTTCGCAGCTTCAACAGCCAGGAGGTGGCTGAAGCGGGCGGCTGGGTCGGTGGATTCCTGGCCTTTCAATTACGAGCGGGGTTGAATCAGCTTGGGGCCTACGTAGTCCTCTTTCCAGTTATCCTGGTCTCGTTCATGGCTATGATGCGCCTTTCTTTACGCGGAGCCGCGGAAGCGTTGGTTGCCTATCTAACCCACTTCTCTGTCGTACTTGTCCCTGGGGGGTGGGAAAAATTCCAAAGTCTGCCTGGGCTCCTGCCTCGTTTTTCTTGGCGGCGTGTGCCTGAGACAGAACCAACATCTGCGGTCAAGCCTCGTCCGGTAAGAAAGGAAAGCACTGCAAAGAGAGCAGCTCCGCCACCGCCTTTAGAAGAAGAGGATGAGGAATCGCTACCGCCGATTATTATTAGCCGTCCAACCCTTCCACCTCCAACGTCAGCAAAAGGCGCGCAAGCGAAGCCTGTCGTTGCCAGATCACCAGGGGAGTCTCCAGGCAATGGGAAACCGTATGTGCTGCCTTCGGTGTCGCTGCTTGATCCTCCGGTGCGTTTGGCGGTGAAGGTTGATGAAGATGCGTTACACGCGAGTTCACGTATTCTAGAAAGCAAACTAGCGGACTTCGGCGTCGAAGGAAAAGTAGTGGCTGTGCGCCCCGGCCCGGTTATTACGACGTACGAATTTGAACCGGCTCCTGGCGTGAAGGTGAGTCGCGTGACGTCCTTGGTCGATGATCTCCAGATGGCGTTGCGTGCGGTGTCGGTGCGTATTCTCGCACCGATTCGCGGTCAGGCCGTGGTGGGCATTGAGGTCTCGAACCCGCGCCGGGAAAAAGTCTGTTTGCGAGAGATTATCGACAGTCCGGGATTTCAGCAGTCTGACTCGCCGCTCACGTTGGCGCTAGGGAAAGATACAGTGGGCAACGCCATCGTAGCGGATCTTGCGCGCATGCCGCACCTGCTCGTCGCCGGCGCCACTGGCATGGGAAAATCGGTCTCGCTCAACGCCATGATTATGAGCCTGTTATTCCGGGCCTCGCCGCGCGACTGCCGCTTTATCATGATCGACCCCAAGATGCTGGAGCTGTCACTCTACGAGGATCTTCCTCATCAGCTCGCACCAGTCATTACCAACCCGAAAGAAGCTGGCGCGGCGCTGCAGGAAGTCGTGCGACGCATGGAGTACCGCTATCGGCTCCTCAAGGATAAAGGCGTGCGCAACATCGCCGCCTATAACCGCTTGATGGAAACCGGCAGCGCCGCAGCAGATGGCGTTATTAAACTGACCCGGGTCGTGGAAGAAGGAGAAGACGACGAAGATCTGCAGCGTATGCCCAAGGAAGTGCCCAACGGCATGGCGCTGAATCACCAGCGGTTACCGTATCTGGTGGTGATTGTTGACGAGCTGGCCGATCTGATGCTGACCGTCGGACGTGAGATTGAGGAGCCGATTACGCGTCTCGCCCAGATGGGCCGCGCGGCTGGTATTCATTTGATCCTCGCGACCCAGCGTCCCTCAGTCGACGTCATCACCGGCATCATTAAGGCAAACTTTCCAGCGCGTATTTCGTTCAAAGTCTCCTCCCGCGTTGATTCCCGCACGATTCTCGACGCGATTGGCGCCGAGCGGTTGCTGGGAGAAGGCGATATGCTGTTCCTGCCGCCGGGCAGCACGGATATCCAGCGGCTCCATGGGGCCTTTGTTTCTGAGGCGGAAATTCAGAAAGTCGTGAATGCAATCAAGAAGCAAGGCAAGCCGCTGTACGACGCCGAATTCATCGCCGCCATAGAGCGCGCGCAGCAAAGCGAGAAAACCGGAGAGGGTGGTGTGGATGAGGAAGAATTTGACGAGTTGTACGAGCAGGCGCGCGAGCTCGTCATGGAAAGCCGCCAGGCGTCAATCTCCTGGCTACAGCGACGGCTACGAGTCGGTTACAACCGCGCTGCGCGCATGATCGAACGTATGGAACGCGAAGGATTAATTGCTCCCGCCGCCGAGGCTGGCAAGCCCCGGGAAGTGTTGGTGCAGGCGGGCAGAAGAGAGTAGGCAGTAATCAGTATTCAGTAGTGCTTAACAGAAGAGAGAGATACGAACAGGGAGAAGGGCGAAGAGGAAAAGAGGAGTCTGTCTTAGCATGAGAACAGGGCGTGCCTTTTTGTGCTTCGTCGTGTTTATGTTCAGTACTATGCGAGTCTTTTCTTTTCGTTTTTCAAGACATCTTCTATTTTTGCCTTTTGCCTTTTGCCTTTTGCCTTTTGCCTGGTCCTCTGACGCCGCTTCCGTTGCCGACATCGTGAAAAAACTGCAAGCGCGTTACGAGGCCACAGCGGGCTTTCGCGCGGATTTCACCCAACAGGTTGAGTCGGCGACGCTAGGGCAGAAAGTCGAGTCTCGCGGGACGGTGGTGTTCAAAAAACCTGGCCGCATGCGCTGGGAGTTCGTCGAACCGAAACAGACCCTGGTCTCGGATGGGAAATTTTTCTGGCTCTACCAACCTGCGGAAAACCAGGTCATCAAGACGCCGTTCCAGCGCGCCTTTACGTCGAGCACTCCTGCTTCGTTCTTGCTGGGAGTGGGGCAGCTAGACAAAGACTTCACCGTGTCGCTGACTGGTGAAACGCCAGACGCATATCAATTGCATCTGGTCCCGAAGAAAGATCCTGAAGCGATCGGCACGTTAGATCTAACTGTCAACGCCAAGACCTTTGATATCCAGCAGGCAGTGGTCACTGATCCACTCGGGAATGTCACCCGCTTGCAGCTTTCCAACATCAATCGCTCCGCGCCGCTTAACGACGAGTTGTTTCATTTCTCCCCGCCCTCTGGCGTCGATGTGATTGAGCCTGTACCTGTTTCTTCATAGCTGCTCCTGTCTCGGTGCAGGAAAAAGGGAAGGGCTCCGGGGTGCGGTGGCGGTGACGGCTGGTATGCTTCCTGCCTAACCCTCTCGTTGGGCAACCGCAGCGTTAATGGTTTGCACCAACACTTCTAAATCCACCCCAGGCTCTTCCAGGATAATTGCGCCGCTGGCGTCCCTGTGCACTTTTGTGATCCCAGGGACTTCTTTCTCTAGCTCTCGCAAGAGGGCGGGACGGCGTTCGGCGTCTGCTAGCGCTGGTTTATGCTCGGCCAGACGTTCTTGTTGTTGGAGCGCGTGTTCAATGGCGTGCGTCAGCTCTTGTTCATTGCAGGGCTTCTCCAAGAAGCGAGAGATCTCTCCCTCATTAATTGCGCGTACGGCAGCCTCCAGGCTAGCATGTCCTGTCAAGATAATACGCATGGTTTGTGGGTAATGACGGCGTACAAGGGCAAGCAGCTCGGAGCCGCTCATCCCGGGCATCTGTTCGTCGGAGACAATCACATCGACAGGTTCTTGGGCGAGTCGTTGCAAGGCCTCGCGAGCGGAACACGCGGTCAGGATCTGATACTCCATTTTGCGCAACACCCGTTTGAGAGCTTCGGTGACATGAGGCTCATCATCAACGAGAAGCACCTTAGGCCGCATGGGTCGCCTTTCCTTTCTGCTGCTCTTCCACGGGAGTTGCCGGCGGGATTTCATAAGGAATCCTCACGCGGAAGGGTTCCACCACGCCCAGGGTCCGCGCAAAATTATGAAGGTGGGTGATAATCGAAGGGGTGATTTCATGCCCTTTGGCCAACAGCAACGCATCATTTCTGGCGTACAGATCTTCGTCGAGAATCATACCAGGAATAAGCGCTTGCACGCGGACAACTTTCGTCCTCTGGAGAGCAGGATCTAATTCAACGTTCTGCATCGCTGCCAGAAGACGCGGCAAATAATGGTTTTTGCGTTGACTCATTTGGGTGAGCGCTGCTTTGGGGGACACGCCGCGCATGACTAATCGGTCAAAATCGAGCGCGACCATTAACATCTGCGTCCCGAGTTGCGTGCTGTCTCTTCGTTTAAGACTTTCTACTAATGCGTGCAGATCAACCGGCTGCTGCAATCCTGCAATCATGCGGGCGATTGTTTCAAGGCGGGGAATTTTCGCTAGTAGTTCGCTGGTGACCTTGTGATGAGCGGCAACCATCTCTTGCTCTTCGGGAGCAAGGGGCTGGTCCGCGTACATTTTCCGGAGGACTTCTGCGGGCAACGTGACGCAGCCAATCTGCGACAGCATGGCGGCGATTTCAAACTCCCAGGTGTTCGAGAGCTGCAGTTGTGTCGCCATGTGCTGGATGTAGCGCTTAATGCGGGAGGCGTAGCCAAACGCCGTCGGGTTGACCAGGCTGAGAATCTCAGTCAACACCTGGACGCTTCCGGTGAGCGTTTGCTCCAGCAGCTCTCGTTCCGCCATAACCAACTGGTACTGTCGCACCGCAACCTCAAGCGCTCTGATTAATTCCTCAGGGGAGCACGGCTTGGTCAAAAAGCGGAATAAGTTTCCTTTGTTCACAGCTGCGATCGCGGCGTCAAGATCCGCATGGCCGGTGAGCATACAGCGGACGCTATCCGGGGCATGTTCGCGCACGGCTTCCAGAAACTGGATCCCATCCATCCCTGGCATCCGGAGGTCGGAGACGATCACGGCAAAAGGACCCTGCGTGCGCACGGCTTCGAGCCCTTTTTCTCCTCCCTGCGCGGTTTCAATCAGAAACTGCTTGCGGAGTTGCCGCTTATACGCCTCAAGAATGTTGGCGTCGTCATCGACGAACAGGATTTTCTCGTTCACTGATTACCTCCTTCCTGCAGGAAGGCGATGCACTGCTCCCGCCACAACGGCAGCCGGTCAGCCAGGCCGAGCGTAGTCAGGTAGTCAAAATCAACAGCTGCTAAGGAAGATTTCACAGCCGCAGCCTGCTGCTCCTGTACTAACGCGTTAGCGATGTGGACTGCGGTCAATGGGCTCAAGGTCTTTCCCGAGCTGTGGGCTGGACAATGGTGAAAGGCTAGGGCTTCGACAGTCGTATTCGGCAGCCCCCAAATCCCTAACAGATACGCACCTACCTCGGCGTGGGTGGCTCCAAACGTTATGCGCTCTGCTTCCCAGACCGGCAGGTTCTGGTTTTGCGCCAACGTTAACGCTTGCCCGTACAATTCCGGCAGGTTGGTGGCGAGCACGAGCTTCCCGCAATCGTGTAACATTCCTGCTGTCATCGCCGCGTCAATCACGGGCGGCGCTTGTTTCTCTAGACGAGCAATAAGGCGGGCGCAGGCGCCCGCGGCGAAGCTATGATCCCAAAGAGTATGCAGCGCATACGTGTGAAGTGCGTCCTGCTTGCATTGGGAAAAAACGTGGAGGGAGAGAACGAGCGATTTAATAGTGTCAAAGCCGAGAAGAGAAATGGCGCGAGGGAGGTCGTCCACACGACGGCGCAGGCCAAAAAAGGACGAGTTGACGAGTTGAAGAACTTTAGCGGTCATCCCTACATCCTTGGCGATAATCCGCGCTACCTGCTGGATCGAAACGTCTGGCGCTTTAAGGACGTCTACAATCTCAAGAAATAGCGAAGGCAAGCTTGGCAACGACTTCATGCTTGTCACCAGCCCCTTCAGCGTGGCGTCGGTCAAGAGGTCTCGCAGCGCACTGGTTTGATTCACCAGAGCTTTAAGGCTTTCAGGGTCGCACGGCTTCGCGAGATATTGATGAGTCGGCCCGACTGCCTTCAGCACGATTTCCCGGTTCGCTTGCCCGGAAAGGACGATGCGGATTACTTCAGGGTGTCGATGCATCACCTCCGTGAGCAGTTGTGCGCCGTCCATGCCCGGCATGCGCATATCAGAGACAATGACGTCAAAAGGAGTCTGGGAGAGACACGCCAGCGCTTCGGAGCCGCTGTTGACAAAGGTCATGTCCCATTCGTCGCGCAATGGACGCAACATACGCTGCAAACCTTGCAGAACGTTAGGTTCGTCATCAACAAAAAGAATACGTTTTTTCACAAGAGCGCCTCCGTCTGAGAATCTGAAGGAAGAAGGGGGAGGCGGATGATAAAGGTCGTGCCTTTGCCCACTTCGGTCTCACAGGCAATCGTGCCTCCGTGTTTGTCCACAATAACGGAATGGGCAATCGCCAATCCCTGCCCCGTCCCTTTGCCGACCCCTTTGGTGGTGAAGAAGGGGTCAAAAATTTTCATGCGAATCGCCTCGGGAATGCCCGTGCCGGTGTCACTGATGCGAATCTCGGCCCAGTTTTCGTCATGACGAGTACGGACCGTGATGGTTCCTTTGCCGGCGCCGCTGTTGCCTACGACGTCAGCAATGGCGTGGGCTGCATTGACGATAAGGTTAAGGATGACTTGATTAAATTCACCTGGCAGGCAGCGCACTAAAGGCAAAGTGGGATCGAAATCTGTGAGTACTTCGGCCACATATTTCCACTCATTGCGCGCCACGGTAATCGTAGTTTCAATCGCATGGTTAAGATCCGTTTCGCTCTTTTCCTCGGCGCCCGGATGAGAAAACTCCTTCATGGCGCGCACGATTTTTGTGACGCGTTCAATCCCTTGCCGAGACTGTTGGAGCGCTTGCGGGATCTCCGCCACGAGATAATTGAGATCCACGGCCGCGGTTGTCGCCTCGATCTCGGTGAGCAACGCTGGGGGTATCGTCCCCGCTTTGTTTGCGTCCAGTAGTCGAGCGTAGTGCCCGAGTAATTTCCCTAGATCATGGAAGGCGTCCTGCAAGAAGCAGATATTATCGCTCACATATTGGGCAGGCGTATTGATCTCATGAGCGATGCCCGCGGCGAGGTGACCGATCGACTCCATCTTTTGTGCAAGCGCAAGCTGTGCTTCCAGGTGTTTACGCTCAGTAATGTCGCGCGAATTAACGATCACCCCGACGCCTTCTCCATTCTCAAAGAGCAGACTGCTGATGGCCTCAAAGATTCGCCACGAGCCGTCTTTGTGCCGGAGACGAAGCTGTTGGAGGCGACAAACTTTTCTTTGCTGGACTGCCTGAGTGAAAAAATGCCTGGCTGTAACCGCGTCATCGGGATGGGCGAAATCGAAAACGCTTCTCCCGATCAACTCCTCCGGCGCATAGCCAAGCAGGCGCGTACTGGAGGGACTCTGGTAACGAATCACGCCGTCAGCGTTGAGAATAGTGATCACATCAGACGTGTGTTCGATGAGCGAGCGGAAATGTCTCTCGCTTTGTTGAAGCGTTTTTTCCGCCCGTTTGCGCTCGATGCCGACAGCGATGTCATTCGCCAGAGCGGCCAAAGTCTGGAGGGTAGCCTCGCTGAGGCGTTGACGAGAAAATAGCGCCAGGCCGCCGACGACTTGATCGTCTACAATGAGCGGATAGCCGGCGAAAGCAACGAGCCCCGCTTGCCGAACCCATTCTTGCTCCTGGAGGTATGGATCATCGAGAGCCTCGTTCGTCAGGTGCGGCGTTCTTTCCTTAACAATGCAACCGATGGTGGAGTGGTTAAGAGGACTGCGACGAGAGAGCTTGTCGCACTGGCTCTCCATCCCTGCACTCGCCTGTAATTCCAGGATGTCCTCTTCGCGGTTGAGCGTCCAAATCCGAACCGACGCTACCTCAAGACGGCGCACGATCGCCTCAAGGCAGCGTTGCAGCGTGTTCTGCAAGTCATCGCCTTGGGCGAGAGCAACGCTCACATCGGCAATCAACGTCGCCAGGCAGACGCGCTCGCGGAGTTCCCTCTCGATACGGCGGCGCTCGACGATTTCTTGCTCGAGACGTACGTTCGTTGCTGACAGCACCGTCGTCCGCTCGACGACTTGCTCCTCCTGCCTGTTGTTGAGTTCCACTAATTGTGGATTCATATGCTCAGTTTGTTCTTTCGCGACGGCGAGATGCCGGACGAGGTCAGAGTTGTGGCATACAGCAATTGCACTTGCCCGGCAGCGATCTGTTCATGGATAGCCGAGGATGTAGGGGGATCTTCAGACGCTATTGCCGTGTGCTCATACGGAAAGTCAGCCAGGGAACTGATCAATGTCATAGTCCGCCCCAGTTCACTAGTGACGCTCAGAGAGAAAGTCGGTGAAGAATGTCACTCTTCATACTTGTTTTCTTCTGGGTAGTATTCCTCCAGGCACGCATCGCACAGGGAATGTGAGAACATGGCGTGAGAGTTCTCTTCGATGTAAGTTTCTAGCTTATGCCAGGTGTCTCGGTCATCCCGGATGTTCTTGCAGTGCATACAGATCGGCAACAAGCCTTGGAGTTGTTTGACTTGCGCGAGCGCCTCTTGTTGTTCCTGAATTTTCTGCGCTAAAGCGGTCTCCAGAGTCACAATGCGTTTGCCGGTCAGTAACCGGGCGCGAAGCGTCGCGGTGTCAAAAGGTTTCGTGACATAATCATCAACCCCGGTTTCCAACCCCTTAACGATGTCTTTTCTTTGTCCTCTTGCTGTCAAGAGGATGATGTACACATAGCCCGCGTTGCTTTGGCTCCGAATCTTCTTGCAGAGTTCCAGACCATCCATTTGAGGCATCATCCAGTCCACGATTGCTATCCGGGGGGCGTCAGGACGTTGCAGGATGTTCCATGCTTCAGCGCCGTCCCGGGCCGCCACAACTGTATGGTTCCATTTGGCCAACGTTGCCGTCAGTCGGTGGCGGGAGATCGCATCATCCTCGGCAATTAATATCTTCATGCGTACAGCTTCTCGCTTGGCTTTCAGTCGGAATTCTGCGCGAAAAAGCGCTGCTCCCAGGAAACCTGTTTGCCTCTTCTATCGGCGTTTCTTTCCAAAGTATTTACTTATCTAAGAGTGTGGGAATCCATACCCGAGCCGTTGTGCCACGCCCTGCTTCACTTTCTACGGCAATCCTACCGCCCAAGAGTTCGACAAGGCGTTTCGCCCTATAGAGCCCTAGTCCCACTCCCCCGTGACGACGCGTCATGGAGCTGTCCCCTTGGCGAAAGAGATCGAAAACGACCGGGAGCATGGACGACGTCATGCCAACGCCGGTGTCCGCAATGGCGATTTCTACGCCATTGTTACGAGCGTACGCGTCGACTGTAATCTGTCCTTGATCGGTAAACTTCACGGCGTTGCTGAGCAGACATTCAATAATGTCCTCTAGCTTCTGTGGGTCTGTCCGTAGGAGTGGGAGATCAGGAGCGACGCTCCACACGAAGCGCAACCCTGGTTTTTCTCGTAATTTCCTGGGCCGGGTCGCGATGGTATGGAGCAGCTCCGGCACTTTCACCTCGCTCAAGCACAACGGCAGTTGCCCCGCCTCCAATTTACTCACGTTCAACATGGCCTCGATGAGTTCGAAGAGCGCCTGTGAACTTTCTGCGATGCGCAGTGTGATCTCGACCTGTTCATGAGTCAGGGAACCGAACACCCCATCACGTAAGAGATCGTTGTAACCCATGATAATATGAAGCGGCGTATACAGCTCATGAGAGAGGGTCGCCAGAAATGCCTCTTTAAGTTGCGCAGCGCTTTGGAATTCCTCGTGCAACCGCTCTTGCTCTTGCACGAGGGCGGCCTTTAAGGCTCTTTCTTGTATTTTCTGGCGCAGCGCCTCATTGATCGCAAAGGTCAGGTCGTCTTCCTTGCACGGCTTGGTCAAAAATCGACAGATCGCTCCTTCATTAATAGCGCGTATGGCCGCCTCAAGATTCGCCTGTCCGGTCAGGATAATCCGCACAGTGTCCGGATACTGCTGGCGCGCGACGGCAAGAAACTCAGAGCCTGACATGCCCGGCATCCGCTCGTCGGACACGATTACATCCACCGGCTTTCGCGCGAGGATCTGCAGGGCCTCAGCTCCTGAGTTCGCGGTGCAAATGTCGTATGGCTCCTTGCGGAGGACACGCTTCAAGGTGGTGGTAATGAGAGGCTCGTCATCGACCAGGAGAACGCAAGGCTGCACGGGTTCACCACTCCTTTAGTTCCTGAAAATCGGCGCGAACGTGGAAAGCTATAAGCCTCGCCAAAACTTGCCCCTCTCTGCGAGGCTGCGTACAGAGCAAAAGGTCGTCTTCTACGTCATTGACGACAGGGGGTGTCGCAGGTGAGGAAGGAACAGTAAGATCCTACTTGCTATCTTTACCCTCACTTGGAGCGCCTGGGTAAGGAGCTTTGAGGAGTTTAGGGGGCGCTGGTAAGCATGGCGTTTGATATTTCATGTGGGAGGCAACAATGCGACTCGCGGGAAAAATTGCACTCATAACTGGAGCAGGCTCTGGCCAGGGTCAGGAAGCCGCTGTCTTGTTTGCCAGAGAAGGCGCTAAAGTTATTGTTACGGATGTCAACGAAGACGGTGTAAAGCGATCCGTCGAGATGGTCAGGGCGGCTGTCGGTGAGGCTGCCGGACGAATTATGGATGTCGCGAACGTTGAACAGGTGCAGGATGGTGTGGCGTTCACCGTGCGAACTTTCGGGGCGCTCAATGTGCTGTACAATAACGCCGGCGTCTATCTCCGTGGGAAGGACGGTCCGGTGACGCGGGTGCCGGAAGACATCTGGGATACGACGCTGGATATCAATCTGAAGGGCATGTATCTTTGCTGCAAATGCGCCATTCCGGAGATGATCAAGGCGGGAGGTGGAGCGATTGTCAACATTGCCTCTGCTGCTGGATTGATGGGGAGCAACTTTCATGCATACTCGGCGTCGAAAGGCGGCATGATCGCCTTGAGCCGTTCAATCGCCACAACCTATGCTCCCCAAAATATTCGTTCCAACGTGATCTGCCCGGGGTTTATTGAGACGCCCATGACGGCGGAGATTTCGAGCAGTCCGCGCTTGCTCGATGCGTATTTACAGAACACCCCTCTGCATAAAGCTGGGAAACCGATCGACGTGGCGTACATGGCTTTGTATCTGGCTTCAGACGAGGCGGCTTTTGTGACTGGCGGCACGTTCGTGATTGATGGCGGAGTGACGGCAAGATAAGGGCTAGGGGCTGGGGGTTAGGGGTTAGCAGAAGCAGAGTGCGCAGGCGCACCGAGAGATGAAAAAAGGAATTCTCATGCAAGATTTAGCTGGAAAAGTAGCGGTGATTACCGGCGGCGCCAGCGGCATTGGCTTGGCGACGGCGCGGAGTTTGGCCCGCGAGAAAATGCGGATCGTGCTTGCGGATATTGAGCAAGGTCCATTGGATACGGCGGTTGCGGAGATCCAAGGACTAGGAGGCGAGTGTCTTGGAGTTAAGACTGATGTCGGCGACCTCACACAAGTACAGGCGCTGGCGGATAGGACGTGGGAGCGCTTCGGCGGCGCGCAGCTGGTGTTTAACAACGCGGGTGTGGCGGTGTTTGGTCCAATTCAAGAGATGAAGCATGCGGATTGGGAATGGGTGATCCGCGTAGACTTGTGGGGGGTCATTCACGGCGTCGAAGCATTCGTGCCGCGTATGATCGCGCAGAACCAAGGTGGACATATTGTCAACACGGCGTCGTTTGCCGGCTTGGTTCCGAATCAGGGGCTCGGTGTTTACTGTGTGGCGAAGTATGGCGTCGTGGCGCTGACTGAGTGCATAGCGCGCGATTTGAAGCCACATGGCATTGGCGCTTCGGTGCTTTGCCCCATGATTTTATCAACCAATATCAATCGCTCCGAGCGCAACCGCCCGGCTGAACCAGGCGGAGCGGAAGCCCGGCGGCGCCAGACGAGCGCAGAACAGCAAAACATGCGCGGTCGCGTGCTGCCGCCGGAACTGGCGGCGGAAAAAGTCGTCAAAGCCGTTAAGAACAACGAATTATACATTCACACGCACGAAGAAGCTCGCGAGTTCATCCGCCGCCGCTTCGAGCGTATTGATAAGGCGTTCGAGAGCTGAGACTTAACGTACAGACCACAGATGTCCTTCATCGGCCTTGGGGCTAAAGCCAACGCGGGGCGCGCCGTCTTCGTCGTAGAGTCGCAAAACCGGCACGCCATCGCTTCTCAGACCCAGTTCGCCCCGCACCCTGCCGTTTTTATCTACGACTTCAAATTTCTCTGCTCGAATCACTTGTGGTTCTTGAATGGTTTTTTCGGCTAGTGCGGGGGTCCCCGCGAGAAACTGGCTCGAGACGCCGCCGCCGACTAACCCGGCGCATAAAGCCCACACAATGGTCGTCGCGTGTTGGAGTCTACCCATCTCGCCGTCCTCCTTTTTCCTGATACAAAGCTAGACGGCGCGCTGGAGAAATTATTCACTTCTTCCTCATCTCTGCATAACTCACCGCCCGTCCCTCGCTAGGGTCCATCTGGATGCCATAGTTGGGAATAGGATAACGTAGTCCTGCTTTGGAGAGCATTTCCAAACCTTCAATCACTTTTGGCAGCAATTGCGGGCGCAGCGCCATGAGCAGCTCATCATCAGCGACGCCGCCGTAACGCCGCTCGGCATAGCAGGGAATCGATGACGACGGCTCGCCAGTCGCCAATGCGCAGCCCCAAGAATCCGAGCAGGCGCTTTCGCCGACAACGCCGAACTGATAGCGCTTGTAACCTTTCCATTGTAAACCGTTGATGAAGAGAATCATCTGTCCCGGCGTGCCATAGATCAAAGCAATATCCGGCGGATCGAGACGGCCAGAGGCAAGCGGAGACACGGCCATGGCATGATACTTCCCCGGCGCGACGCGCGTCATCGCCGCTTGATGTTTTGCGGCTTCTTCTTTATCTTTGAACCACACACCCGCCATGCGTGTGCCGTCCAGGGTGTCAGGCGGGACCGCTTTTAAGCCAATCACTGCGCCGCAGTTGCCAGGCATGAGATTGTCGATAGTGACGCCGACCGTCCACCCGACTTGCCGCGCCTGGGTGACAATCTGACAGGTGGTGTGATGTTTCTTCGGACGGCGAATTTTCGGAATCGCTTCCATCTCTTCAACGGTTTCGAAGAGTTTCATGCCGATCGGCAGCGTGCGCAGTCGCAGCAGGGTCTGGAGTTTGTCGCTGACTTCTTTCCAGCAATGAAGAGATACGTCACCGCCTTGTGGCTCAGATCCCGGGTCCGCCAGGCTTCGTACTCTTCACTTCACGTGGCGCTCAACTCACTCACCGTACTTTTGCCCAGCACGAAGTGCCCTAACGCACTTTCCAGGCCGGACTCAATATCACGTTGCGACCTCCCGCCCACGTCCATCTCCACGATTAAGCGCTTCAGCGCCTCACTGGTGCTTGCCATTTGTCCCCATAAGGCCGAGCGAAACGGTGCTTCGCGCCCGCGAATTTGCGGCAGCTTGACATGGAACACCCCCTCGGCCGTCTTGAGCGCGCAGGTCTCATAGCCCTTGCGATAGCCCAGTTTCTCCCCTCGGCCTCCATAGCGCCCCCGGCCTCACGCTGCAGCCTGTTCCTGCTCTAACCGCTTCTTGCAAGATCCGCTCGCTTGATAAGCGTACGATCGGGCTCACTACCGCTTCTCCACTTTGCCCATCCACATGGCCCTGTAATACCGCTCTCAACGCCTGGGCTTTCTGTTCACTTGGTGCTATCTTCTTCTCCGTACGGGAGTCCTCCTTCTGATGGTGAGGAGTCTTGTTCGCTACTTGATCACTTCCCGCAGAAATGATTCCCCTCTACACCCTCTCGGGTTACAGGAAGTTTAGGACATAACCTCAAAGCGATCGCCGCGGCGTGCGTAGCGCTGCCGCTGGGCCCCTGGGACCGCAACGCGGTCAGCTCGGCCGGGCGCTTGGCCAATCATCTGGACCTCCATCCCCCGCATTTTGCCGCCCTTGCTTTGCAAGGGGTGGCACCGAGAAAGTATCATAAAATCGCAAAGGCTAATCATCCCAAGGGTTTGCAGCTACCACTTGCTGCGTGAATTGGTAAAACTCGAGTTCAAGATCGCCAAAGAAACCGGCGGTCGCCACTACAACATCGCCAACGAAGGCGCGCACTTTCCCGAAGTCATCAATGAGATCGGTCGCTCCCTGGCGTCGCAATATTTTCTGACTTACGCCAGTCCCAATCCTGTTGAA
>DATLYA010000052.1:0-4498 GCA_035575235.1 Candidatus Methylomirabilota bacterium | reverse complement strand
CGCAGTTCGAGAATCGCGGCGGTCTCGCCTTGAATTTCCTTCACCTCGACTTCGTCAGGATGATTGACCAAAGACTTGGCTAAATATAAGACGAGATCCTTCATAACGCTCTCCCCTCCCCGCTATTCAAGCTGCCGCTTCTTTCCCAAGCTTCTTAATCAACTGCGCGACAGTATCAGTCGGTTGTGCTCCCTTTCGCAACCAGTCCGTGAGTTTTTCCTTTTTGATTTCGACAATGGCGGGGTTCTTTGTTGGGTCATAAAATCCGAGCTGGTCAATGAACCGCCCGTCCCGCGGTGACCGGGAGTCAGCAACAACGATACGATAGAAGGGTTTCTTTTTTGCCCCATGACGGGCAAGGCGAATTTTAACCATAAATATCCTTTGATCCCTTTAGCCGTTACCCCAGAGAGAAGAAAGACTGCGGCCAACCTTTCCCATTCCAATCTGGGAAATTTTGCGCATCATTTTCTTCGCTTCGAGATACTGTTTAAGAAAACGATTAACCTCTGCCACCGAGGTCCCACTGCCCAGGGCGATCCGCCGCCGGCGACTCCCGTTGAGAATCTCCGGCTTCCGGCGTTCCTGCTTGGTCATAGAGCAAATGATCGCTTCAATATGTTTGAACTCTTTTTCCGCTGCCGCCATGTTCGCCCCTTGCATCAACTTCTTTCCGCCCGGCAGCATGGCGAGGAGATCGGTCATAGACCCCATTTTTTTGAGTAGCCGCATCTGATCGTAGAAATCCTCAAGCGTAAACTGATTCTTGCGCAGTTTCTTTTCCAGGATTTCCGCCTGTTTTTGATCGTAGACCTTTTCCGCCTTTTCAATCAATGACAGGACGTCTCCCATGCCAAGGAGGCGAGAGGCAGCGCGATCAGGATAAAACGCCTCAAAGGCGTCTGGCTTTTCCCCGACGCCGATGAACAAAATCGGCTTGCCCGTCACCGTCCGCAGCGACAGGGCGGCGCCGCCCCTGGCGTCACCTTCGACTTTGGTCAGGATCACGCCATCCAGATTCAGCCGTTGATGAAATCCAGTCGCCACATTGACGGCTTCCTGGCCGGTCATGGCGTCGGCGACAAGCAAAATTTGATGCGGGTGCGTCGCGGCTTTCATCCGCTCGAGTTCCGCCATCAATTCTTCATCGATCTGTAAGCGTCCAGCCGTATCGATAATCGCGACATCATGCCCGTGCCGGCGAGCCGCGTCGACGCCTTCCTTGGCTACAGCAACCGGATCGGTCGCCGCGCCATCAGTGGCCGTGGGATGCACGGCCACGCCAATATCCGTGGCGAGAATACGGAGCTGATCAATGGCGGCGGGACGGGAGATGTCGGCAGGGATAAGATAAGGAGAGCGTTGCAATTCAAGCTTGAGATAGCGAGCCAACTTCCCAGCGCTGGTGGTTTTGCCTGACCCGTTCAGCCCAACCAGCATAATCACGACAGGCGGAGGAGCAGCAAGATTTAACTCGGCTTGTTGCCCGCCAAGAAGCTGCACTAACTCGTGGTGGACGATCTTGATCATGTGCTGCCCTGGGGACAAACTCGCCAGTACTTCTTTCCCCAGGGCCTGCGTTTTCACTCGTTCGATAAAATCCTTGACAACGCGGAAGTTTACGTCTGCTTCGAGCAGCGCCAGGCGCACTTCTCGGAGCGCCTCCTCGATATTTTTTTCCGTTAACGTGCCGTGGCCGCGGAGGCGGCGGAAAACAGCCTCAAGTTTTTCGCCTAGAGATTCAAACATGATAACGAGATGAGATAAAGTTGTTGGGCCCTCCTCACATACAGAAAGCCCTACAGAAAGTCAATGAATTCACGTGCGGCCCTTCCTTGCGCGTAAGGAGGAAATGGGGTAGCTGTGAAGCACAGACATCATGGCAAAACGTCGATTTTTCTTTGGCGTCCTTCTTGTTCTCGGAGCAGTGACGTATCTTATTTATACAGGTATCCGAGAAACAAGCAATTATTACCTAACTCTAGACGAGTTTCTACCCCAAAAAGAAGCCTTCGCCAATGAAGGCATTCGCCTCGCTGGCCGTGTCCAGGCGGGCTCTATGCACTGGGATCCCAAAACTCTACGGTTGAGTTTTGTTCTTGGGCCTTTCAAAGAAAAAGCACAACCAGCACTACAGGGAATAGCGGTTCACTATCAGGGGATTCTTCCTGATATGTTCGCAGAAGGCCGTGATGTGATCGTCGAAGGACGGTACGAGACAGGAGACGCATTGACGGCCAAGACGATCATGACCAGTTGTCCCTCGAAATACGAGCCTGCGCTCAACGCTCAGCCATCGACAGCAAGCGCAAAATAGTCAGTAGCAAAAAACTTCCTGTGTGAGACGCGAAACTCTACCAATCATCCCCAAACTCCTCCTCTGGATGCCCGCCTGCGCGGGCATGACGTGGTTGTGCCGGATTTTCCACATTTCCGCGAAAGCGGGAATCCGGGATTTCAGACTGGAGGAGGGTTAGGGATGGGTTCTAAGCTTACCAGCTGGCCCCTCACTGCGAGAGGATAAGAGCTGACCGCTGAAAGCGTATTGTATGACACATCTTGGCTCCTTGGCGTTATATCTTGCTTTTCTTCTCAGTCTCTACGCCATCGCCGCCAGCCTGTGGGGAGCAGTGCGGCGTCATCCTGGTTGGCGGCAGAGTGGCGTGCACGCGGCATACGCGGTCTTCGGCTGTGTCGCTATGGCTGTAGTTGCCCTGCTGCACGCACTCCTGACGCGAGATTTTAATGTCGAGTACGTTTCCGCCTACTCCAGCTCGACCTTACCTTTGCAGTATACCATCGCCGCGTTATGGGGCGGGCAAAAAGGGTCGTTGCTTTTTTGGACATTTATCCTCACCCTTTTCTCCAGCATCGTTCATCTGCAGAATCGCACAAAGAATAGAGAACTGATGCCGTATGTGACAGCGACCCTGATGGCGATCGCCCTCTTTTTTCTGGGGTTGCTGTGTTTTATGACTCCGCCATTTGAACGTCTGGCGTTTACGCCGCGGGAGGGCTCGGATCTGAATCCGCTCCTGCAAAATTATTGGATGACGCTGCATCCGCCATCGCTCTACCTAGGCTATGTAAGCGCTGCGGTGCCGTTCGCTTTCGCCATGGCGGCGTTGATCACGGGCAAGCTTGGCGACGTATGGATCCGTACGACACGGCGTTGGGCGCTGACGTCGTGGTTCTTTCTTTCGGTCGGCAACATGTTGGGCGGACGCTGGGCCTACGAGGTCTTGGGCTGGGGGGGGTATTGGGCGTGGGATCCCGTGGAAAATGCAGCCATTATGCCGTGGTTTACCGCTACCGCGTATCTGCATTCGATCATGATTCAAGAAAAGAAGAACATGCTGAAGGTATGGAACATGGCGCTGGTGATCCTGACCTTCTCTCTCACCATCTTCGGCACGTTTCTTACGCGCAGCGGCGTTATCTCTTCCGTGCATTCATTTACCCAATCCGGTCTTGGTCCGTATTTCATGGGATTTCTGCTCCTGGAGCTCTGTGTGGCGCTCGGGCTGCTCTTCTATCGCCTGCCGGAACTCAAGAGCGACAATGAACTCGATTCCCTGCTCTCGCGGGAAGCGGCGTTTCTGTTGAATAACTGGGTGTTAGTCGGGCTCGCATTCGCTACGTTCTGGGGCACGGTGTTTCCTGTATTGTCTGAGTGGGTGCGCGGCGTAAAAATCACGGTTGGTCCGCCATTCTTCAACAAAGTCAATGGTCCTCTCGGGATTCTTTTGCTCTTTCTTACCGGCGTAGGGCCCGTCATCGCGTGGCGGCGCGCCAGCATGAAGAGCTTGCGGCGCAATTTCACCACGCCAGTCGTGACGGGTCTGTTAGCCGGCGTGCTCTTTTTTGCCCTGGGATATCGTCATTACTACGCCATTGTCGTGCTTTCCCTGGCGGGCTTCGTGTTGGCGACAATCTTTGCCGAGTTCATCCGCGGCGCACGCACCCGGCAAAGCATCATGCATGAGAGCGCTCCACGGGCGCTGGGACGCTTGGTCAGCAAAAATCCCCGGCGGTACGGCGGTTATGTCGTGCATATCGGCGTCGTCTTGATTTTTATCGGCATTGCCGGCTCATCTTTTTTCAAAATTGAAAAACAAATTTCCCTGCACCCTGGAGCTGCGGTTGAGGCCGGGCGCTATCTCCTGCAGTACACCGGCTTGCAGAACAGTGACAACGCCCATATTTCTTCACAAATAGCCGTAGTCGACGTCTTCCTGAACGGGCGGCGCATCGACACGCTGCGCCCAGAGAAACGCTTCTACAAACGACAGCAGCAACCGACCACCGAAGTCGCTATTCGTCCCACACTGCGGGATGATCTCTACGTTGTCCTGGGGGGGTATGATGAAGCCTCGGGGCTGGCCACCTTTCAGATTTTTGTGAATCCGCTGCAATCGTGGCTTTGGATCGGCGGCGTCCTGCTTGTGCTCGGCACCGGTATCACCATGATGCCAGGCCCGGCGGAGCGGCATGCCCT
>DATLYA010000051.1:0-7342 GCA_035575235.1 Candidatus Methylomirabilota bacterium | reverse complement strand
GCTTTCTGACGGGGGCGTATCGATTATTGCGCTTCCGTCTACCACCGAAGATGGCAAGCATTCCAAGATCGTCCCACGGCTAGCCGGCGGCGTGGTCACGACGCCACGGTTCTGCACGGACTACATCGTCACCGAATATGGCGTTGCCCGCCTCAAAGGCAAAGACCTGCGTGCGCGCGCGGAAGCGCTTATCGCTATCGCTCATCCAGATTTTCGCGCTGAGCTGGCGAAGAGTCTATAAGCGCTCACGACGTGGGAGGTGGGAGAGAAAGGTTTGTTCTCTTGTTTTCTGCCTTCTGCGGGCTATTGCCTTGTCCCAGTAGGGAAAGGCGCAAGAGAGTAACGAGCCGCTCACCTGTTGAACGGTCGGCCCTCTCTTTCGTATACCGGAGACGGGTCCCTCGGAAGTCTGCGCCCTTGCGTTTGTCAATGTAACCTTTGACGTTACACGCTGTTTAATCTGGCTCGTTTCTTCTTCCCTTGGATGCAACCGCCAAGGATTTTCGGGTCAGGTTGATTTCCGAGTTGAGAACGCCAAGACCGCCCAACCTCTGACGCGCCAAGGGCCGCTAAGGAAGCTCCTCTCTTTTTCATGCAGGGTGGCGAAGCCGCGACTTACGGCAGTTCTCGTCTGCATGTAGGGCAACAGAAACTTTTTGGAGTGCGCCAGCACGATGGCGCTGTCACGTGGCGCAACAACATGTCGCGCCCCCAGAGCGGCGACGTGTCGCCGCTCTCCACACCGCTGCCGTCCATGCAATGAAAAACTGCTAGATGAGCAGCGGATTAGCGTTCCTTTGTCTTCGTCGCCTTTTCTCTTTTTCCTCACTTTGCTATCCTCAAACCCCGGCAAGCCTGATATCATCGTCAGAAAGGGCTTAAGGGGCAGCCTCATCCCAGCAACAACGGAGAGAGGAGTGATAGGACTACTGATCGTGAAGAGGAATATATGATCGAACGCGCCGCTATTCTGAGCACCGGAGACGAGATCACGACGGGAAAAATCATCGATACAAACTCAAATTATCTGGCCGATAAACTCACGGAAGCTGGGGTCGACGTCGTTGCCGTACTCACTGTTGGTGATGTCGCGGAGCGCATTCTCTGGGCCTGGCGACAGGCCATCCAGCAGGCTGATGTGATTATCTCTACTGGCGGCATTGGTCCCACCGCAGACGACCTGACAACAGAACTTGTCGCCAAGGTTACCGGCGTCGGCCTCTTTTTTTCCGAAGAGGTCGCGGAAAAAATCCGCCGGGTTTTTGCTTCTCTTAACCGTCCCATGCCAGAGAACAATCTCAAACAGGCGCAGTTTCCGGTTGGTTCTGTCATCATTCCCAATCACCTCGGCACGGCCCCAGGATACCGGCTCGATCTGGACACGCCGCACGGCCGTAAGCACCTTATTGTTCTTCCTGGCGTGCCGCGCGAAATGAAACCCATGGTGGAAGAAACCGTGCTGCCCTGGCTGCGGGAGATGCGCGGAGGCGGAGACGTTTTCTTGACTCGTACGTTTCAGACCTTCGGCATCAGCGAGTCCGGCCTTGATGAAGCCGTCAAGGGCGCGGTAAGCGAAGAGGAGGGCCGACTGGCTTTTCGCGCAAGTTTTCCGCAGATCTCCATGCGAGTCACCGTGCGCGGTAAACCGCATGAGGTCGAAGCCCGTTTGGAGGAACTGGCCGGCCGCATCCGCTCTCGCATTGGCCAATATGTGTATGGCGAAGGCGATGTCACAATGGAAGAAGTTGTCGGCAGACTTCTCAAGGAACAAGGCAAAACGCTCGGTATTGCTGAAGCGGTGTCCGGGGGCTTGGTGACGCATCGTCTCACGAACGTACCAGGCTGTTCCGCCTATTTCCAAGGCGCAGTTGTCGCGTATGCTGATGCAGTCAAGACGAACCTCTTAGGCGTTAAACCACAAACACTTCAGCAACACGGCTCGGTCAGCGAAGAAACTGTACGTGAGATGGCAGTGGGCATCCGTGAACGGCTGGGGACGGATATTGGCGTTGCAGTCACCGGCATAGCTGGTCCCACTGGTGGAACGCCAGACAAGCCAGTTGGTGTGGCCTGTCTGGCGCTTGCTACTGATGGAGTGCTCGTCTCGCGCCGCTATCAGCTGTGGGGGAATCGCGAATGGATCAAAACACTCGTCTCGCAACTCGTGCTTGATTGGGTCCGGCGCGCCCTTCTGGGCATCACTATTAACGAGTCTGGCTTCATCAGAAGATGAATCCATGCATAAAAAACTAAGAAGCGAGAGTTAAAAAGCGAAGAAGTTCGCCGCTTTATTATTCTTCATGTTTCATCTTTCATTCTTCATGTTTTCGAGGATCTCCTCTTGATTCGTGCATTCATAGCGGTTACGGTAGCTAAATCGATAGTCGAAGAAATAGCGAAAGTTCGCTCGGCCTTGCAAGAGGCGAGAGGAGATATTCGTTGGACTCGGCTTGAGGGATTACACGTAACACTGAAGTTTCTGGGCAACATCGATCGTAGTCAGATCGAGCCAATTTTGGGAGCGGTGCGGAACGTCGTGCAAGAACATCCGCCGCTGCATATTAGCGCCCGGGGGTTAGGAGCATTTCCCAATCTGCGGCGGCCGCGCGTCGTCTGGGTGGGACTGCAAGGAAACAGCTTGGCAGTGTTGAGTGAAGCAATTGAGACCGCCTTGCTGCCGCTCGATTTTCCTCCAGAAGATCGCGAATTTACTCCTCATCTGACTTTGGGTCGTGTGCGCTCGCCGCGTGGGTGGGAACGTGTGTTAGCAGTGCTGAAAGAGCATGAACACACAGACTTTGGTGAAAGCACGGTTGACCACGTGACGCTTTATCAAAGTGATCTTCATCCAGAAGGGGCAAAGTATATTCCTCTGGGAACAGTGTTTTTTCGGCAAGGCCTGTAACAAGAAGGGTGGAAGTGCAGGTGAAGTGACGCAGAGGATCAGCACTATGTTCAGGAACGGCGCAATGCCGCCCTTTTTCTTGTGAATTTTTGTGTGACGACACAGGAGTAAGATCGTATGGCAAACGAGAAAGACCGTGAACGAGCCCTTGACCTCGCGGTGAGCCAAATTGAAAAGCAATTCGGCAAAGGCTCTATTATGAAGCTAGGCGATGAGGCTCTCATTAAAGATATTCCTACTATTTCTACTGGGTCGCTAAGCCTCGATCTTGCACTGGGTATTGGCGGGCTGCCGCGCGGGCGCATCGTGGAAATCTATGGACCGGAAGCTTCTGGAAAAACCACGCTGGCGCTCCAAGTCGTCGCCGAAGCTCAGAAAGAAGGCGGCGTTTGCGCTTATATCGATGCGGAACACGCGCTTGATATGGGCTATGCCCGCAAGCTTGGAGTAAAAGCGGAGGATTTGCTCGTATCGCAGCCAGACAATGGCGAGCAAGCACTAGAAATTACCGACACGCTTGTCCGGAGCGGCGCCATCGATGTTATTGTCATAGACTCGGTTGCCGCGCTGACGCCGCGGGCAGAAATCGAAGGCGAAATGGGTGAGCCACAAATGGGATTGCAGGCGCGCCTCATGTCGCAGGCGTTGCGTAAACTGGTTGGGACAATCTCCCGCTCGCGCACACTGGTGATTTTCATCAACCAGGTGCGCATGAAAATCGGCGTCATGTTTGGCAACCCGGAAACAACGACGGGCGGCAACGCCTTGAAATTCTACGCCTCCGTCCGCCTCGATATTCGTCGCACCGGCTCTGTCAAACAAGGCGAAGATGTAGTAGGCAACCGCACGAAGGTGAAAGTTGTGAAAAACAAAGTCGCTCCGCCGTTCAAAGAGGCCGAATTCGATATCTTGTATGGCAGCGGTGTGTCGAAAGAAGGAGAACTCGTCGATATTGGCGCTGAGCAGGGCATTATCGAGAAATCCGGCGCGTGGTACTCTTTTAGCGGCGAACGCATTGGGCAAGGTCGTGAGAATGCGAAGGAATATCTCAAAGAACATCCCGAAATTTCTCACGAGATCGAAGCCCGGGTGCGAGAGAAATTTGGATTAGTGACTGCCGGAAATGGAGCGGTAGCGTCGTAGAGGTAGAGACTTGAGAGTTGTTATCACTCCGTTCTCTCGCTCTGAGAGAGATTTATGACAAGGTCGAAATAGCAGGATGAGGAAGTCGGAAACCGAAGTCTACACTCCGAAGTCTCTGCTCACACCGCTTGACTATGCCTACTCCCTCCTTACTCGCCGCTCTTACGCTGAGCAAGAGCTCGCCGAAAAAATGCTCGCGAAAGGCTTTACAGACGCGGCAGTTGCACGCACCGTCGCGCGTCTGAAGGAACAGGGGTACCTTAATGACGCGCTGTTGGCTGCGGACCAAGCCGAGCGACTGCGGCAGCGCGGGTTCGGCATGGAGCGAGTACGGGCAAAACTCAGGCAAAAGGGCGTCTCTCCTGCTATCATCGAACGCGTCTTTGCCTCCGATGAGCCAAGCGATGAATTAGAAAATGCGCGACGATTCCTCGCTAGCCGTTTTTCCCCAGACGCGCTAAAACAACCAAAGATAGTCGCACGCGCCTTTCGCTTGTTGCTCAACCGCGGCTACTCCCAAGAGGTAGTTGAGCAATTGTTAGAAAGTAGGCTCGACGACGCCTGGAACTCAGAGGAAGAAGAGAGTGAATGACTGGTCAAGAAATTCGTGACAGTTTCCTGAAGTTTTTTGCTGAGCGTGGACATACGATTGTGCCGAGCGCCTCGCTCGTCCCAGCCAGCGATCCCACCTTGCTCTTCACGAACGCGGGCATGGTTCCGTTTAAGAACATCTTTCTTGGCCTTGAAACGCCGCGCCAGCCGCGCGTGGTGAATGCCCAAAAGTGCCTCCGGGTCTCCGGCAAGCACAACGACCTCGAAGAAGTTGGCAGAGATACCTACCACCACACCTTCTTTGAAATGCTGGGCAACTGGTCGTTTGGCGACTACTACAAGAAAGAAGCTATTCTCTGGGCATGGGAGTTGCTCACGAACGTGTGGGGCCTGCCAAAAGAAAAACTGTGGGCGACAGTCTACAACACTGATGACGAGGCAGAAGACTGGTGGCGCAAGCAAACGGATATTCACCGTGACCAGATTCTCCGCTTCGGCGAAAAAGAGAACTTCTGGGAGATGGGCGAGACCGGACCGTGTGGTCCCTGTTCGGAGATTCATATCGACCGCGGCCCTGGATTCTGTGAAAAGGAGAATACTCCTGGTCATACGTGCACGGTGAATGGAGGCTGTCCACGGTACATTGAGCTGTGGAACCTTGTCTTTATTCAGTACAACCGGAACCCCGATCAGTCTCTTGTCGCATTACCCGCTACGCACGTGGACACCGGCATGGGGCTTGAACGTGTCGCAGCAGTCTTGCAGAACGTGCGCGGCAATTACGATTCAGACCTGCTCCGGGATATCATCCGCGCCACGGAGGAGCTGAGCCATAAGCGTTATGGCGAGGATCCAGAAAGCGACATCTCGTTTCGCGTGATTGCTGACCATGCGCGAGCGACAGCATTTGTCATTGCGGATGGCGTTGTGCCGACCAATGAAGGACGTGGCTACGTCCTCCGCCGCATCATGCGGCGCGCGTTGCGGCATGGCCGCCTGCTCGGATTCGAGGAGCCCTTCTTTTCCAAAGTGACCGAAAGCGTGGGGCGGCTCATGGGTTCTGCGTATCCAGAGTTAATTGAGCGCAAAGACTATATTGCTGATGTAGTACGGAATGAAGAGGAGCGCTTCTCTGAGACGCTTGGCAAGGGGTTGGCGCTGCTGGAGCAAGAAATCCAATTACTGCGTCAACACGGGCAGACTTCGCTGGCTGGTGAAGTGGCGTTTCGTTTGTATGACACCTACGGTTTTCCGCTCGACCTCGCTGAAGATTTTCTGTCCTCGGAAGGGCTCAGCCTCGACCGCGCCGGGTTTGAGCTCGCCATGGAAGAGCAACGCACCCGGGCGCGTGAAAGTCAAAAAGGAACTGTGTACATCAGTGCAGGTTTGACGGACTTCCGTTCGCGCTTCGTCGGCGATCGCATTGTTGAATGGGAATCAGAAATCCTGGCGACGCTTGTAAATGGCGAAAGCCGCACCAACGCCATCCGCGAGGGAGAAGAAGTCGAGATTATCACGGCGGAAACACCCTTCTATGGCGAGTCCGGCGGCCAGGTTGGAGATACGGGACGGCTTGAGACTGCGCGGGGCGATGTGGTGGAAATTCTCGACACACAAAAGCCTCAACCAAACCTGATTGTTCATCGCGGCCGAGTCGTACGCGGCGCTATCCAGGTAGGAGATCGTGTCCGGCTTCTTATTGATGCAGAGAGGCGAGAAGCTACGCGTCTCAATCATTCGGCCACCCACATCCTACACTCAGCATTGCGAGAAGTGTTGGGGCCTCATGTCCGGCAAGCAGGCTCGCTGGTCGCCCCGGATCGTTTGCGTTTTGACTTTACTCACACAAGCCCAGTGAAAGAGGATACGCTCCAGCGCATCGAAGAGCTCGTGAATACCCACATCCGCGCAAACGCTGAAGTCACGACTGAAGAGATGTCGCTCAACGACGCTTTAAAAAGCGGAGCCCTGGCGTTCTTCGGTGAGAAATATGGCGAGCGCGTCCGGGTGCTGCGTATGGGCGATTTTTCTACCGAACTCTGCGGCGGCACGCACGTCTCCCGTACGGGAGACATTGGTCTGTTCAAACTCAAAGCAGAGTCTGGTGTCGCCTCCGGTGTGCGTCGTGTTGAAGCCCTGACTGGCGAGGGCGCTCTCGCATGGATTCGTCAGCGCGATCAGATTTTGAAAGAAGCAAGTCAACTGCTCAAAGGGTCGGAAGAGGATGTGACAGACAAAATCGAACGACTCATGGCGCAGTACCGGGAGTTGGAGAGAAAACTGGCGCAATTGCAGAGCACGTTTGCCGGCGCGCAGAGTGACGCCATTGCTTCGCAATCGCAAAAACTCAATGGCGTGAATGTTGTCGCCAGTCGTGTTACCGGTATGGATGAAACTGGGATGCGCGAACTCGTCGATAGGTTGCGTGATAAACTGCAGCCGGCGGTCATTGTCTTGGGCGCTGTCCAGGGCGACCGCGTCGTGCTTCTTGCTGCCGTGAGCAAAGAGGTCGCGAAGAAATACCATGCTGGAAACATCATGAAACAGCTTGCTCCCTTAGTGGGCGGCGGCGGCGGCGGACGGCCGGATTTCGCCCAGGCGGGAGGAAAAGATCCATCACGTCTGGATGAGGCTCTGCAAAAGGTGTATGAGCTAGTCAGAAAGGGAGCGTAAAGGAGGTCTGTGCCACATCTTGAACAGTTGAATGGAGACACTGCCCGTCTCCAATTTGAGAACCATCGC
>DATLYA010000050.1:0-7021 GCA_035575235.1 Candidatus Methylomirabilota bacterium | reverse complement strand
CCGCCACAAGCCGTCGCATCGGAGTGTTGGTGCAGGCCGAGCGCATAGCGAACAGCGACAACCACTGTTGGCAAAACCACGGCGTTTTACGACAGGCGCGCTCTTCTTTTGCGCCATGCGAGAAAATGCTATTGTGCGCTGCCGTGCGACCTGCGCCCGCGCGGTGCTTGGCGCGGTTCTTGCCCCTTTCGTCATGCAGAGCGCTGATCATGACAAGCCTCCACTTGACCTGTAGAGGTAGGCAGCGTCCTACAGGAAAGTAATCAGTCAATTACAGCGGTGAGAAGAGGTTCCTCCTCCTTCCCTCTTCTCATGTTGACGGGGCGGCTCCCTCCCTCCGGCCGCCCCTTTTCTTTTTTGTCTAGCGCCACGCCGGACGTGGAGCTACGCCGACTCGATGAGTGCTTCTTCTGCCTCGGCTTGTAATGAAAACTCCGCGACGAGCGGCACATGATCTGAAGCCACCAGCGCTGTGCGGCTACGGTGCATGATAAAGCGCTCAAGTTGTAGACTGGAATCAAAGTAAATGTGGTCTAAGTGCAACACCGGCAAAACGCCAGGATACGTCTTGGTTCGTCCAATATGGTGGCGCAGGTCGACGCTCTCCAGGTGCGTGGCGAGGAGCCGGGACGCAAGCCCGCGGGTCCACTCATTGAAGTCTCCAAGCATAATGCGCGCGCCTTGGAGGCTGGTGTTTGAGAGAATGTCCGGACCGACCAACCGCCGCGCCTGGTGTCGACGTTCGGTAAACGCCAACCCAAGGTGTACATTGAAGACATGTAAAAGCGCGCGGTTGGGCAGTTCGATGTCTGCGCGCAGACAGCCGCGCCGTTCCCAGCCGCGCCAGCTCAGGTCGTAATTACGCCAGCCGTGCAGCGACAAACGGGTCAACACCACGTTGCCATAAGCGCCGCCGCGCAGTTGACGGTTTTCGCCAAGACAGTGGGCGTACCCTAATTCCTCGGCGATGAAGCGAGCTTGATCGGCCTCGCGCACGCCGTTGGAGACGGAGATGACTTCTTGCAGCGCAATAATGTCAGCGTCAATCTCGCGCAGGACCTCGACAATCCGTGCGGGAGAGATGCGGCGATCCAGGCCGCGGCACTTGTGAATATTGTACGTCGCAATACGAATGCGTTCAGGGGTCGCGTTCATGGAGTGCTTCTCTTGTCTCTCTCATGGAGTACGGTATGATAGTGGCCAAGTTAATTTTGTTGGCAATGACTTGCTGAATTTGCTGTCTCGCCATACAGCGCGAGAAAAAGAGCACACATATGAAATCTATTTGGAACGGCGCTATTAGCTTTGGTCTAGTCAATATTCCCGTCAAAGTGTACCCCGCCGTCAAAAAGAGCGAGACAAACTTCCATTACCTGCACGGGGAAGACCTCGGCCGCATCACCACAGAACGTCTCTGCCGTAAATGTCATCAATTTCTTGATTACAACGAGCTCGTGCGTGGGTACGAGCTCGAAAAAGGCAGGTACGTGCCCTTGACGGAGGAGGAGCTGGAAAACGTTCACCTCGAATCAATGAAGATCATTACTATTACGGATTTTGTCGATCCACAAGAGATCGCCCCCGGCTTTTTCGAGAAACCATATTATTTAGCGCCGGATGAGGACGGTGAGGAGCTCTATGTCTTACTGAGGGAAGCGCTGCGGCGGACACAGAAGGCCGGCGTCGCGAAATTTTCCTGGTATGATCGTGAACGCTTGGCAGTGATTCGCCCTGAAGGCGAGGCGCTATTGTTGCATCTCTTATATTTTGCCGAGGAACTCTCCCGGCCAGAAGACCTTAAGTTTCCAGAAGACGCTGCGCAGTTAGGAACGGATGAGTTGGCGTTAGCCGAACAGTTGATCAACGTCATGGCGCGCCCCTTTGAGCCTCAGCGCTATCATAATACCTATTGGCGCCAGGTGCGTGAGCTGGTGGAGAAGAAACAGGCAGGTATAGAGCTCGAAGCGAACCCCGTTCCACGGCCGCCCACGCAAATTCGTGAAGTGGTGTCTAAGCTTAAGGCCAGCATCGAGCAGGCTGAACAACAGCAGAAAGATACGCTGGCCGCATAACAGAACAGAAGTCGAAGTACACCAGGGCGAAGAACCTTGCTGCTCATCCTGAGCCTGCTGGGGGACTCGCGGTGTATCGCTCTGCCCGGTCCAGGTTCTCGCTTCCGCCAGCGTCCTACCGGCACGTCGGCGCCATGACCCCGCTTCCAGGGGCGCAACCTGATAAACTTTGACGATCAAAATCGGCGCTCACCCTCTGGCAAAAAGGTGCTCTGCGATGGAGGGGCGCTGGGCGCCGCGCCCTACGAGGGCGGCGTACAGTACCGAACTTGGCTGGCAAAATCCATGAGGCTCGCCGGCAAGGCATACAGATTGCACCTCCAAAAAATAACGCGTGGAGAAAAATAGTTACCAAATCAAGACGATCCTTTTTCTGAAGAGTCACCTGGAAGCAAACGCGCAGCACTCAGCATCTCGAGCGCACGGCTCCTGTAGCGCATGCACTCTTCTGCAGGAACTTGAGCGCTCAGACGCCATTCTGTGCAAAAGGGTAAAGCGTATGCGCACCAGAAACATGACGGCGGAAATTCCTATAGCAGGCGTCAAACCAGGGCGCGATGTGCATGCGGCTTCCCGGCGCGGCCGCTTCAAGCTGCGCGATGAGCACCCACAGGAGTTTCACCATACGCTCCTCCCCCACCGCCCACCTCTTCGTTTGGGCATCGGAGAGCTGGGGCAGCGTATCTGGTTGCGCCGCGATGCGCTGGAAGCCATACCGGGCGAGCAACCAATCTAACGTTTCAATGGAAGAACCATGGAGATATGGGAAGCCGAGGAGATTATTCCACGCCAGCCCCGCGCGCAGACAGCCGGCCAGGGGCGCCGGCAAGCGCCGCAGCAGCCTGGCAGCGAAGCGAAAGCACGCGCCATTCGGAACGCGCACGGCGAGCAACCCGCCCGAGCGGAGCAAGCGGCAGATGGAAGCTAAAGTCAGTTCTGGGTCGGGAAGCTGATCAAAAGTGTTCCAGATCGCAATGCAATCCGCCGTGTTGGTTGGCAGAGGCAGGTCAGCAAGCGCGCCGCAGAAGACCGGTAGACCCTGTTCTCGGCAAAACATGTGTACTTCTTTTCCACGATCTACGCCAATCATGGTCCAGCCATATGACTGGCCGGCGGCCAGAAAGCCGCCGACGAAACTTCCCGCCTCAATCACCCGCACCTGAGGTCCCCTGGCAAGCCAGCGGCGCAAAAATCGCGCCTTGGAGCGATATAACGCCAATTGCGACTCGAAGAGCGCCGCCAGACACTCCCGCCCGTAATGATCATGCACGTACGCTCGGGTAATAGCTTGCTCACTCGGGCGCGGATTCCGAGACACCAGACCACAGCGCACACAGGAGACGATATCCGTGGCGTAGGCTTGGGTGAAATCAGCGCGATCGATTAACGTTTCCTGCGGCTCTGCGCCACGGTTTGGACGCATTCGACGACGGTGAAAATACTGGAGATACGCGAACTGCGCCCCAATCTCCGCACGGGAGCACACCACCCTAAAGGCGTAGTCGCTGCACAGTGCGCACTGCACATCGTGTAATGGCTCTGCTTGCATTGTCGGTGACGCGACCAAGACGTGATCAAACAGTACGAATGCGATGCTAAGCGGAGGTCGCACTCTGGCGCCGTTGTTCTGTGTTCCTCACCAAGGGAAACGCTGAAAGCGCGCTCCCAGGCTTTGGCTCGCAACTCCGCGGGTTGATTAAATGCATCTCGCACTTTTGGGGTTTCTGGCTGGTCTCCGTCTCTGTTGGTTCGGCAAAAGAGGGAGCTGGAGAAAAAGTTGAGAGCATATCTTCCAGTTCAGCTGGCGGAGCGGTGCGTGTGTCTGGCGTCGGAGAGAGAGTTTGTTGATGAGTAGGGTCGGGATCTGCCGCGTCTGCTTGCAAGACGCCGGCAGCGCCTGGCGCCCATACCCACACTGCTAGTAGCAGCAAGCGCAAACGTTCGTTTGGTGTTCATACCCCCATCCTCCTGGATAAGGAGAAAAGCAAAAGCGGGGCCGAACGTGCCGGCTCGGCCGGCTTTTCTCTCTGTGCTTGACGGATCGGCGCGGTGTTTGCGGAAAAAGGCAAAGATATTTTTATCCCGCATTGCCGGGCTCGGTGCGGAAGGCGGTTGAGGCTGCTGACATTTATTTTTAAAAAGTGGAAAAAAGCGTTCCGGAGGCGGGAGAAGGCGTGAATATGTTTGATTTAGGCCCGACGCATATGGCGCTGCCAGGGCGGAGTGTCGATGCGAGCATCGCCTTTTACGAAAAGTATGCACGGATGCAGGCGGTGCATCGATGAACTGACTCTGCGCTGGAGTCTGATGTCGCGTGGTTGAGCGACCGGACACGACCGCTTGCTATCGTAGTGATACGCTCCTCAGAGGTGACATGTCCGTTATTGCCTTTAGCGCATCTCGGCGTCGCCTGCGCCAGCCGCGCCGAGGTTGATCACTTATGCGCTCAAGCCAAAGCTGAAGGGTGTTTACTGCTTGAACCACACGACGCCGGCCCCCCAGTGGGGTATTCCGCTCTCCTGAGCGATCCCGACGGCCATACGCTTGAGCTGTCCTTCGGACAGGAAGTCGCGTGGATTGTGACGCAGCCTCATGAAGAGCTGCATAATAGTGAGAAAAAAGCAACAGAGTTGTAGACAGATAGTCCCCGGGAGACGGTGGGGAAGAGCAGTCAGGAGACCCTTCCCCGCTGCATCGCCTTCTCCAGCGGTTTTCGTTTGCATGTATGATGCAAAACTGCTCTAGGCTTATGCTCAACCGCAACGGTTGAGTCCGCCGCGGAGCGCGCGCATGGAGTGCGAGAAGGGACAGCTGCCAGAGGGCGCGTCCTGCGCGCCAGGGCGCTGACGCGCTCCGCACGCCCTTCCCACTGCTTACCTATGTATGAGACACGGCGCTAGCAGGACGCCAAGGCGCAAAAGTCATCTACTAAGGCGACAAAAGCAATTGTCTGGTGATGGTTGATTGCTGGTGCGCCAAAAGGAAAAAGCGCTCTGGCGGTTGTCTTTCATTGTGCGGTTGTCTTTCATTGACGGGCGGAGCTCAGACGCCGCCCCCGAAGCGTGCGCCGTGTTCGTGACGGAACCACGGCGGTGATCTTGACTTTGGCGACGCCTTGCTTCGTCAGGCCGATCTTTCTGGCCGCCGCGTGCGAGAGATCAATCTTCCGACCGTTGACATAGGGGCCGCGGTCGTTAATTGTCACCTTGACCGATTTCCCTGTAGCGAGGTTCGTCACCGTCGCTTTTGAGCCTAAGGGGAGGGTTGGATGTGCGGCGGTCAGTTGGTTTTGATCAAAGGTTTCCCCACTGGCTGTTTCTTTTCCTTGATGATAAGGGCCATACCAGGAGGCTTCCCCTACCTGTTGGATAATTTTTTGACGGGCGGACGGCGCTTTTTCGCGCGCCTGCGGCGCGGGCGGAGGCGGTGGAGCGGCAGGTGGTAGAGCCAGGGCTTGCCGCCGCAACTGGACGCCGCAACCCGCCAGGCTCATCATGGAGACGGCGACGCCCAGCGCCACCATGATTGCAGACCTCCAATGCTTGCTCATGGCTCCTCCCTTTGTTAGTTGCGGTTATAAAATGCGAGCGGCCCAGGCCGCTGCCCCCCTCTTATGCGGCCTGAACACTACCCCCTTCCAATGATCATGCCAAAGAAATCTGAGCCGGGAGTGTGACAAGGTGAAAGATGTAAAACATACAAGAACACCTCATTCCGAGAAAATATAATGAGGTTCCCCTCTACAGGGCGCTCGCTTCCCGCACTCGCGTTGTTTCCCCTACAGAAGGAGCGCTTCACTCACGTTCTCCAGTCCTCAATTTGTAGACTGTAGCTCTACACAAAACGTGGCGGTTTTGTCTGAGACTGACCGTCGGGATGAGTGCGGCCTGTACACGCCGCCAGCAGGCGAGGCTGTACGTTCTTGCAAAAAGAATTTTCCCCTGTCTTGCATAATGGGAATGTTGCCGTACCATAAATAAGGTTCGGTGTTCCCACTCCCCTACCCCCTCGGGGGGAGGCGCCCTTCCTCCCCCCGCCCCTCTGCTCCAGTCGTCTGTGTCGCGCGGTCCTTTCTGTTCACCGCTCACAGTTTGTGGAGCCGTGAGGCGGGGCCTTGAAATCCTGAGAAAAGAGCAAACTGTCTACTTGCATAGACAATGTCGCGCCGTACAGTAAGGAAAAAGCGACGGCGTGATGCGGAACAGTTTGAACGCTCAGGAGTACAAAGAGGAGAAAGACGGTGTCAAAGAAACGAGAAAAGCTTATTTATGATCCGCTCTACAGAATGAAGCCGACGGCCGGCCAGTCGCAGGCTTCGAGACGCGCACGCGCGACGGTATGGACCACCGTCGTGTGGATCCTCAGTTTCGGCCTGATTCGTCGGTAGCGTCGCCCCCGTTCCGCCGCTGTGGCGCGGGGTGCAAAAGCAGCGGAGGCGGCCCGCGGCGGATTGCCTGACTGACTCTCGGCTGGAACGCGTTTCGTATTGGAGAAGCGCACTGTTTGTTTAGAAGGAGGCGTTCTCATGATGAAGCACTACTGTAGAATGTGGTGGGGCGCTGTATTGCTGATGGGCGCGCTCTGGACTCACGGTGTTATCTGGGCTGCTTCTTCGCCGTTAGAGGTGATTCGCGCCGCTACCCAACAGGCGACAGCGGTGCTGGAGAATCCCGCATACAAAGATGAGGCGCACCGTCAAGAACGCATCGAGAAGGTATGGGCCGTCATTGAGCCGTACTTTGACCTGCGGGAACTTTCACAACGAACGCTTGGGGTGCATTGGCGTGAGCGCACGCCGGAAGAGCAGCGGGAATTTGTCAAACTCTTCACAGCGCTGATCAAGCAAACGTACAGTAGCGCGCTGACCCGTTATACGAGCGACGTGCAATTTGCCTTTGACCAGGAGCGTGTGGACGGCAACTTTGCTGAAGTCGATACTCGCTTAATTA
>DATLYA010000049.1:0-11575 GCA_035575235.1 Candidatus Methylomirabilota bacterium | reverse complement strand
CGAGCGCAGGGGCATGCGGAAATTCGCAAGCTCTTTCAGAGCTTCGCCGAACGGATCAGCTTTTCACAGCACAATGTCTTTAACCCGCGCATCGCGGTGAACGGCGCTGAGGCGCACGGGAGCTGGAATTTCCTGGGGCCGTTCACTTTTCGCAAAGGCAACCGCCAACTGTGGCTCGCGGCCCGCTATGAGGATGACTATGTAAAAATCAACGGACAGTGGAAGTTCAAACACCTGCGCGCCTTTGGTCGGATGGCCGCGCCGTATGAAGTGGGGTGGGCGGCTGGAGCGAAAGTGGACGTGTTCTCTAATTAACGTATTGTGGAACGAAAGCCGGCGGATGCTGCCCCTGTGCTCCCTGGAGCAACACGGCGGGAAAAGAGCATATGGCTGCACGGTTTCTCCAAGAGCAGATGCTAAGCCCCTTTCTCAACGCCCTCGACGTCGGGGTTATCATCATTGATCGTCCTGGCGTGGTGGTGTGGGTCAACGAGAAGATTTGCCGCCTTACCGGCCTCGCGCGCGCGGAACTGATTGGACTCACAACCAAAGAGCTTGCCGTGCAGCCGGCTATCGAGACTCAAGTCGTCCCGGAGTGGGTGAATGATGCGTTCTGGGAGCAGACGGTGCGGCTGAGACCAGGGAAAGAAGCCATCCGACCCAGCTACGGGTATGCCAGGATGAGGAATGGGGCGCAGCTGCTCTCGACCGAGGACTATATCTACGATGAGGAAGAGAGGCTGCGGTACATCGTTCTGACCGTGCACGCCTCAACGGACCTCCTTGCTGCGCAGGCAAAAATCAACGAACTCGAACAGCGCACGGCCTTGTACCAGGAGCAACTCAGCGCCCTGCATACGCGCGTGTTGGGACACGATGTGGTCTATCACAGCGAGAGTCTGCGGCGGGTGTTTGCCCGAGCGTTGCGATTGGCGCGTTTAGACGGCAATATCTTCTTGACAGGCGAGACCGGGGTGGGGAAAAATCTCTTGGCCCACTATATCCACGCCATGAGTCGCCGGGCCAGCGGACCTTTTATCCATGTTAACTGCGCAAGTCTCCCAGCATCGCTTATCGAAGCCGAACTGTTTGGCTATACTGAGGGCGCCTTCACCGGCGCCGCGCGCAAAGGTCGGCGCGGCGTCATCGAGATGGGTCAAGGCGGGACGGTGTTTCTAGATGAGATTGGCGAGATGCCCGTTGAGATGCAGGCCAAATTGCTGACCGTGCTGGAGGACAAGGAAATCCGACGGCTTGGCAGCGAGCGGGCAGTGAGTGTTAATGTTCGCTTTCTGGCCGCAACCAATAAGAATCCGGACGCCTTATTGCAAGCCCAGACCTTACGGAACGACTTGTACTATCGGTTAGCCATGAACCGGATTGACTTGCCTCCGTTGCGCGAGCACCCGGAAGATATTCCAGCCTTGATTGCCGCGACGCTGGCGGAGTTCAACGACAAGCACGGTTCTGCCCTGACGCTCCACCGTGAGCTGGTTGAGCGGATCCAAACCCTCCCCTTCCCCGGCAACGTCCGTGAACTCAAGAACCTCGTGTGGCAGATTGCGTCGGAAAGCGGGAAGGAAGAGGGGGAAATTACAGCCCAGATGTTGCCTCCAGAACTGACCTGGGCGATTTTCGGCCCCGGTCGTTCTCCGCTGGCTCACTCATTAATCCCCTCGCGCCTCTCGCTTCCCTCGCAAAAAGGAGCACCCGGCGAAGAGGAAGAACGCCTGTGGCGCACATTTTGTGAGCAACACCACGGCGACGTCTATGCGATGGCGAACGCGCTCGGGGTCCATCGCACCACGGTCATTCGCCAACTGAAAAAATATGGCTTGTCCTACGCCCGTAAACCTCGGGCGCGGTTAACCCCTCTAAAAACGACCGCGCTTGCGGGGCGATGATCTCGGCTCCGCTCTGTCTCACACCTCCGCAACCGTCAATGAGCGAACTTCCTTGACCTGCAGGTAGGACGAGCCTGTCAGGGCCGCGCACCGTCAGCCAGCGGCTCGGTGCTCAGTACGCCGGGCACACATGAGCATCGCCTTGAGTGCACACTGTGCACACAATGTGCAGCGTATCATGCTTGACTGTGCGAGGCATTCTTTCCGCCTCATTGCGATCGCTCGGCTATCTCGCGAATCGCTTGATTTTTCTCCAAATCAGTTCTCCAGGCCGAGGACGATGGCGCCGGCACGGCTTCTGCTCTCGCTCTGTCCATCCTCTGTCGCCCTGATGCGAAACCAGGAGCACATCCATGCCAGGAAAAGCGCTCAAGACTGAGCAGCTCCGGCTTGGTTCCGAAGCCGAGGCTGCCTTGCAAAAAAAGCTGCACGCGCTCGGCGGACGTGAACTCACTGCCGATGAATACTGGCGCGCCGACGAACATTATGGCGTGAGCGTCGGCGGCCGGCGGTTTGTGTTTCGCGATCCTGCAGCCTTTTATCGCTTTGAGGAATTCGTGCGGACGGAAGTTCAGAAGAAATAAAGGAGGACGGTTCGATGGATTATAATCCTCTCTCACCTGAAGTGATGGAAAACCCCTACCCGTATTACGCCTATTTACGTAAGTATGCTCCTGTGTACTGGATCGAACCGCTGCAAGGATGGGCCCTCAGCCGTTACGCCGATGTTGACTTCGCACTGCGCAATCCACAGATCTTTTCGTCCTCCGTGTTTACCGCCCAAACCTTGGGGGACCTCAATCCTACCCCTGAGACGCCCTGGATTCTTGACATGAATCCGCCGGATCATACGCGGCTGCGCAAGTTGGTCAACAAAGGCTTTCTCCCCCGTTTGATCCGCAATCTTGAACCGCGCGTGCAGGAAATTACGCGACAGTTGATCGCTGCGCTGAAAAGCCAGACTGAAGGCGACCTGGTCTCGACCTTATCGGGGCCGCTGCCAACGATGGTGATTGCGGAGATGCTCGGGGTCGAATCTGAACGACTCGACGATTTTAAGCGTTGGTCAGATGATGTGGTCTTAGGCACGAGCCGTCCGACCGATGAGGCCATCCGCACGCGCGTGCGTCAGAGCGGCGCGGCTTTACGCCGCTACTTCGAGCACATGATTGAACGGCGTCGCACGGACCCGGGAGAGGATGTCATTACGGCTTTGGTGCGAGCTGAAGAAGAGCACGACATGCTCTCCGCCGCCGAGATCCTCGCCCTGGCCGTGCTGCTGCTGTTGGCAGGGAACGAGACGACAACCAACCTGATTGGCAACGCAGTGCGAAACCTGCTCTCCCATCCGGAGGAACTTGCTAAGGTCCGCGCGGACCGCACTCTCGTTCCCTCGCTCGTCGAAGAGGTGTTGCGGTATGAATCCCCGGTGCAGTTGCTCCCTCGCCTCACCACCTGCGAAGTCGAACTCGCCGGTGGAAAGATTCCCGCCGGCGCGACGGTCTTTCTACTCTTAGGCTCGGCCAATCGCGACGAGCGGAAATTTCCTGAGCCCGCCCGTTTTGACGTCACGCGCAATCCGCAAGATCACTTAGGGTTCGGCTACGGCATTCATTACTGTCTGGGCGCGCCATTAGCCCGGTTGGAAGGTCGTATTGCGCTAGACTCGTTATTATTCGACTGTCCGCCGTTTACCTGCACGAGAGAACATCTCCCACAGATTGCCTCGCTCCTCGTTCGTGGTGTACAAACGTTGCCAGTGCGGTTCGCGGCATGAGGGCTCACAATAGACTGCTCTCGTGCTCGTGGCTGCTCAATGCAAAGTGTTGAGAGGAGGAAACCTATGGCGACTGCCGGCGCTGCGGAGAGAACGCCTTACGCTTTCGATGATCGCAATATTCGTTGGTACAACTTTGGGGAGTTCAAGCATTTCGTCTTTGCTATGCTTGACGTCGATGAGAAAAAGAAGCTCGTCGATCTGATTCTCAAATTTGAGCCCAACCAGCAGATCTTTCTCCATCGCCACCTGGCGCTCACGAACACGTTCGTCGTCCAGGGCGAGCATCGGCTGTATGAGCCCACTGGGGCCCTCAAAGAGATTCGCCCCGTGGGTAGTTATACGTCAAGCCCTCCCGGCGAGCCGCATCGCGAGGGCGGAGGCGCGGAAGGAGCCGTCGTTTTTTACAGCATTCGCGCCGAGGGGGATGCGTTATTTGAAGTGCTGGACGATGACTTGCACGTCGCCGGCACGCTCGTCCTGCAGGATTTCATCGATGCGTTCAAAGAACAAAAGAACGCCTGAGTCGCCTCCCGGCGGCGGCTCCGAGCCTGCGGCAACTCCAGCGTCATCTTGAAAAAATTGCATCACTGCGCCACATTGCGCTTTTTAAGGAGGATCGACACGATGAGTCAAACGGCGCCACATTCCCAACCGACCCACATCCCAACCCCTGAAGAGCTAGGTTTCGACCCTGGAGCGCTGCGCGAGAAGTACGCCGCCGAACGCGCCAAGCGGCTGCGCGCCGACGGCAACCGCCAATATCAGGAAATCACCGGCCAGTTCGCACCCTTCAATGTGGACCCCTACGTCGAGCCGGGCTTCACCCGCCCCGCGCTGCACGAAGAGCTCGATGTGCTTATCATCGGCGGCGGCTTTGGCGGCCAGTTGGCGGCGGTGCGGTTGCAAGAGATCGGGATTACGAATTTTCGCATCATCGAGAAAGCCGGGGACTTTGGCGGCACCTGGTACTGGAACCGCTATCCCGGCGCGCAGTGTGACGTCGAAGGCTACCTCTATCTGCCCCTGCTGGAAGAGACCGGGTATATCCCCAAGGAAAGATATTCCTTTGCGCCGGAGATCTTTGCGCACGCCCAGCGGATCGGCAAACACTTCAACCTCTACGAGAAAGCCTGCTTCCAGACGAAAGTGCAGGAGGCGCGCTGGGATGATGAGACTGGACGCTGGACGGTGACCACTGACCGCGGCGACGGATTCAAGACGCGCTTTGTGATCATGTCGAGCGGGCCGCTCAACAAGCCCAAATTGCCGGGGATTCCAGGGATTGAGAAATTCAAAGGGCATGCCTTCCACACCAGTCGCTGGGATTATGACTATACCGGCGGCGACACCACTGGCAACCTGTATAAGCTCCATGACAAACGCGTCGGCATTATCGGGACAGGAGCCACCGCGATCCAGTGCATCCCCCATCTGGGCGAACACGCGAAACAGCTCTATGTCTTTCAGCGCACGCCGTCGTCCGTGGACGAACGGAACAACACGCCCACTGACCCCGAATGGGCGAAGAGACTCAAGCCCGGCTGGCAGGAGTACCGCAACCGCAACTTCACCGCCCTCCTGGACGGAGTGCAGCTTGAAGATGATCAGGTCCGTGACAAATGGACCAGCCCGCTGAAGAAACTCAGCGACCTGCTCAACAATAAAAGCGGAGATGTCTCCGCCGAAGAAAAGGCAGCCTTAGCCGAGATCGCCGACTTTCAGAAGATGAACGAGATTCGTGCGCGCGTGTCTGCGACGGTGAAGGACCCGGCGACGGCGGAAGCCCTGAAGCCCTGGTACGGGCAATGGTGTAAACGCCCAACCTTCAATGACGAGTACCTTCCCACTTTCAACCGGCCCAACGTGAAACTTGTCGACACCAGCGGAAAAGGGGTCGATCGCATCACTGAGCACGGCGTTGTCGTGGATGGGGTTGAGTACGAAGTGGACTGCCTGATCTTCGCCACGGGGTTCGAGGTGGGAACCGCGTACACGCGGCGGGCCGAGTTTGCGATGTACGGTCGTAATGGGGTCTCGCTCGCCGACTACTGGGCAAACGGGATGCGAACCTTCCATGGCTTCCTGAGTTGCGGTTTTCCGAACTGCTTTCACATGGGGCTGACGCAGACCGGCCTGACGGCGAACTTCACTTACATGCTCAATAAACAGGCTCAGCACGTCGCCCAGCTCATTACCCTGGTCAACAAGCGCAACGCGAAATCGATCGAGCCCACGCCTGAGGCGGAAGCAGAGTGGGTGAAGATCGTAACCGGACCAAATATGATGACGAAATATCAAAGCGTCTGCACGCCGGGGTACTACAACGGCGAGGGGACCAACGAGGGGCAAGGGTTCCTCCAGGCTGTGTACCCCGGCGGCGCGCTGGCCTTTTTCGACCTGCTCGCTCGCTGGCGCGAACAGGGAGATTTCGAAGGTCTCATCGTGCGGTAGGCCGCGGAGCATTGACTGAGGCCATAAGGAATGGAGCGCCGTTGAGGAGTGCGGGCAGCGGCGCTTCGGCAATCACATAACCGATTTTGCTCGGCAAAGTTCATGAGGGACGGTCAACGACATCTCGTCGCTCGAGGAAGGGGCCTTTCTCTGGCTTTCCATTTCATTTCTCCGCCAGGCGCAAGTCGCGTCCCCTGATCGCCTCTGAGCTAGGGGAACACAACGAAACCGTGCTGAGGCAGTATTAAGGCTATGATGCCGACCGGGTGGCTCAATTGACTGCTGCCGGCGTATAAGTGTCTCGACCGTCAGGCGAGTAATCCCCCGTCGTGGAGAAACAGTAACTGGCGTTCTCGCTGTCGCAGCAGCGGCGACTCCAGAACGCCACTTTCCAGTGAGCCGCTCGAAGGCGCTCCCGCGCCTGGCGCAATCCTCTCCCTCTCTACCTCGTGACGCGCAGGATACACGGCGTCGAAGGGTTTCGAGTAGACACTCCAAGAGATCGTGGTGTAGTATAGCAATTCATGCATCAGGAGCATTCACGTGTACGGACTTGAAGGGGTAAAAGTACTAGAGTTAGGGACGATGGTGTCTGCTGCTTACGCCACAAAATTGATGGCTGACCTCGGCGCGGATGTCATTAAAATCGAAGAGCCCGGCGGTGATCCTGCGCGCCGACGCGGCCCGTTCCCAGGCGGGGTGGTTGACCCAGAAAAAAGCGGGCTGTTCCTGTATCTCAACACCAACAAACGAGGCGTGACGCTCGACCTGCGCCACCAACAGGATGAGCTGCATCAGCTCGTGCGCTGGGCGGATATGCTGGTGCAGAACTATCCTCCCCGTGCGATGGCCGCGCGCGGGATCGCATACGACACATTTCGTGAGCTGAATCCCCGACTGGTGATGTGCTCCATCACGCCGTTTGGCTTGACCGGGCCGCACAAGGACTATCACGCCTATGAGTTAACCGTGGCGCATGCCGGGGGCTGGGCGTGGTTAAGTCCCGGCGCGTCCGACCGCCCTGATCTCCCGCCCCTCAAAGCCTTTGGTCAGCAATGTGATTTTCAAGGCGGCATTGCTGCCGCGACGGCTACCCTCGCTGCGTACACGCGTGCACTATCGACCGGCGTCGGTGAGCATATCGATCTCTCCGTGCAAGCGTTCATTGCCTCGTTTCTGGAGCAGGCGATTGTGTACTACAGCTACCTGGGTCGCGTCGCTTCGCGTTTGGGGCAACACTATATGTATCCCTGGGGCATGTACGAGTGCCAAGACGGGCTCATTTTCCTGGTCTGTCCAGAAGAAGACCAATGGCAACGGTTGGTCGACCTTATGGGCCATCCCGAGTGGACTACGTGGGAGATTTTTTCGGGACGCACCAATCGCATTAAGAATCAGGATGCGCTCAAGGTCTATCTGGAAGAGTGGACCCGGCAGTGGAAGGTAGAAGATTTGTTCCATGCTGGGCAGGCGCGGCGGCTGTGCTTCGCACCAGTGTTGACGATGGCGGGGTTAGCGCGACAAGAGCAGCTGCACGCCCGTCGCTTCTTTATCGACGTCACACACCCTCGCGCCGGAACGCTCACGCATTTCGGTGCGCCGTACCAGTTGCACGAACCCTGGTGGCGGATACGCCGACCGGCGCCGCTGCTCGGTGAACACAATGAAGAAGTTATCAGTCGTCGATCATCGGTTGTCAGTTCTCCCTCCCCCACACCCAGCACCCAACCCCTCGCAGCGAGTCCCCGTTTGCCTCTCGAAGGTCTCCGTGTTGCGGACTTTTCCTGGGTGTGGGCAGGACCGTACTGCACCATGCATCTGGCCTACCTCGGAGCGGAGGTGATCAAGATTGAATCGCAAGCACATCTGGATCTGATGCGGCGCTTACCGATTGCGCCAAAAGGAGTAAAGCCCGGGTATGATGCGTCTGGGCCGTTTAATCAATGGAACCAGGGCAAAAAGAGCATCCGGCTCAACCTGGGGAAGGCAGAGGGCGTCGCGCTGGCGAAGGAACTGATTCAGCAGAGTGATGTGGTCATTGAGAACTTTGCGACGGGCGTAATGGATGGCATGGGGCTGGGCTATGAGGAATTGCAGAAGCTCAAGCCGGATGTGATCATGGTCTCCATTTCTGGTTATGGCCATACCGGCCCGCTGAAAGAGTATATGGGATACGGTCCCGCCATTCCGCCGCTCACAGGGTTGTCAGCATTGACAGGATATCAAAATGGCCCGCCGCAAGAGCTGGGGGTGTCTATTGGTGATCCCAACGCCGGCATCATGGCGGCCGCGGCTATTTGCGCCGCCTTGGCTGCACGCAAACGCACAGGACGCGGGCAATATATTGACGTTCCATTGTGGACCGCCGCGACGGTATTAGCTGCTGAGGGCTGGATGGAATACGCCATGAATGGCAAAGAACCGCCGAGGCAGGGCAATCGCGACGTGTCGATGGCGCCGCATAACTGTTTTCGCTGTCGCGGAGAAGACGCGTGGGTGGCGATCGCTTGTGGCGCAGAGGAAGAGTGGCGGGCGCTGTGTCATGTGATGGACCAACCGCAGTTGATAGACCATCCACATTTCCGCACTGTCAGTGATCGCAAGGCGCATGAAGACGAGTTAGAACAGCTTATCACCGCCTGGACGACGCAGCATGACCGCTGGGAGATCACCCGGAGTTTACAAGCAGTAGGCGTCGCCGCCTTCCCTTCGCTGAGCAGCAAAGATTTGGTAGAAGATGCGCAGCTGAACAAGCGCGGATTTTTTGCTCGTCTCCCGCATCCGCAGGTTGGCGTGCAGACGCATACCGGGATTCCGTGGATTTTGACGAACGCCCCGAATGGCGTTCGCTCCCCTGCCCCGCTGCTTGGGCAACATACAGATGAAATCTTACGCGACGTCTTGGGGTACGCAGACGAAGATATCGTACGGCTGAAAGCACAACAGGTGTTGTACTAGAGGAGTCACAGTTCGCATGGCTGATCATTTTCTCTACGAGAAGGATGGTGCGGTGACGACCATCACGTTCAATCGCCCGGAGCGGCGCAACTGCCTGAACCAGGAGGTGATGACCGAGCTCGAAGGTCTCGTGCGCGACGTGCGGAACGATAGCGAGGTGCGCGTCCTGATCGTCACCGGCGCCGGCGCCGCGTTTTCGGCGGGTGCAGACATATCGGCGGTAAAGGGCCTCAGGAATCAGGAGGAACGGGCGCGAGTGTTCTCGGCTCGTAGCGGTGGCGTGGCTCGCGCGGTCGGGCGCATCTTCGATCAGATCACGCGCCTGGATTGTATGACGATTGCCGCCGTGAATGGCTATGCGGTGGGCGGCGGATGGGCGCTCGCCACCGCCTTTGATTTTATCGTGGCGGTGGAGCACGCCGAGTTCTGGGTTCCGGAGGTCGAATTGGGCTCCGCGTTCACGGGTGGACCGGCGCTGGTCATGGCGGCGCGGCTGGGGCCATGGCGCGCGAAAGAGGCGATGATCCGGTGTCGTCATTTTACGGCGCGTGAACTCTATGAGCTGGGGATGGTCAATCGGGTAGTCAAGGACAGCGACCTGATGCCTGCGGTCCACGAGCTGGCCGAGGCATTGCTGACGTTGCCGCAAAAGGCGGCGGCCAAGACCAAGCATTTCGTGGACGGCGTCTTCCTCGGGCCGCGCTTGTACTGACTCAGCAGCATCATGAGAGAACACGCCCAGTAACGACGCAGATTGTCAAGTTTCCGGCTCTGGTGCTACCCTCTCAAGAGCATTCCGTGGAGAGCACGAGCCATCCGTGAAAAGCAGCCATAAAACGAGAACCTGGCCCGGACTGCAACGCACGACGACAAGCAATGCCGCTGAGCGCAAAACATCTATAGGAGGGCGCTATGCACGTAGGATACGGAGCTGTTTTTCAAAACCCTAACAACCAACTGTCCGACCGCGAGGTCTGGCGCAACGAGATTCGCCTGGCGGAGATGGCCGAACCCCTGGGGTTCGACTCGATCTGGGGGATCGAGCACCATTTTGACGATTACACCATGTGTCCTGACCCGGTGCAATTTCTGACCTATATGGCGGGGCGCACCCAGAAGGCGAAGCTCGGCTCCATGGTGATCGTGTTACCGTGGCATGATCCAATTCGCGTCGCGGAACAAATCTCAGTGCTGGACCATGTTTCCAATGGGCGTTTCATCCTCGGGATCGGGCGCGGGCTGGCGCGCATCGAGTACGAAGGATTCCGCATCGATCAGAACGAAGGGCGCAACCTGTTTGTGGAGTACGCCGAGTTGATCCTTGAAGCCTTGGAAAAAGGCTACATGGAGGGTGGTCTCCATACGAAACAGCCGCGTCGTGAAATCCGTCCGTTCCCGTTCAAGTCATTTAGAGGCCGCTCGTATGCAGCCGCAGTGTCGCCGGACTCCTCCCCGATCATGGCCAAACTCGGGGTGGGGTTATTAGTCATTCCGCAAAAACCGTGGGAGGCGGTGAAGAAGGATTTCGAGGTCTATCACAACGCCTGGCGGCAGTACCATGGCGCTACGCCGGCCCCGAAGCCGCTCAGCGGCGGGTTCGTGTTTATCGACGAAAACAAAGACCGCGCCGAAGAGATGGCGATGAAGTGGCTGGCCGCTCAGTACAAGACCGTGATCAAACACTATGAGATGACCTCGGAAAAGTTTGGCACGCATAAGAGTTATGAGTTTTACAGTCAGATCACCAAGTTCATCAGCAAGCATGGGATCGACGGTGCGGCGGCGGACTTCGCGAAGTTAATGCCGTGGGGGACGCCGGACCAGGTGCTCGAAAAGCTGGCGACGATCCGCGACATGATCGACGCCAATGGCTTCATGCTGAACTTCAGCTACGCCGGCATGCCATATGATGAAGCGGAGCGGAATCTCAGGTTGTTCGCCAAGAGTGTCTTGCCTGAGGTAAAGAAGTGGCAGACCGAACCGCTCAAAGACCCGACGGAGTTTGACGCTCGCCAATATAGCGCAGCGTAATGTGGTCCTCCTCCCCCCTCGCCGAGGCGAATGTTCCTACGCTCTCCACCCCTGGACTGCGAGGCCTGTAGGAGGACACTGCGCCAGAATAGCCCGACCCGATCGCGAGGCCTTGTCAGACGCGCTCGATCAACGTGCCCGTCCCAAGGCCCCCGCCGCAGCACATCGTGATCAGGCCGTAGCGGCCCTGTGACCGCTGGAGCTCGTGGGCGGCTTTGGTAACGAGGATACAGCCGGTGGCGCCGAGCGGATGCCCCAGCGCGATGGCGCCGCCGTTGGGATTGACCCGCGCCATGTCAGGCCCGATCTCCTTGGCCCACGCCAGCACGACCGAGGCAAAGGCCTCGTTGATTTCCACGACGTCAATATCGTTGATCGAGAGTCCAGTACGCTGGAGCAGTCGGCGGGTGACCGGAATCGGTCCTTCCAGCATCAGCACAGGATCACAGCC
>DATLYA010000048.1:0-4498 GCA_035575235.1 Candidatus Methylomirabilota bacterium | reverse complement strand
GTCTCGGCGCAGGAAGCATTGGCGCTAGGGTTGGTGCATGAGGTCGTGCCGCCGGCGGACTTGCTGAACCGAACGATGGAGTTAGCCCGTGAACTGGCCAATGGACCGCAAGTAGCGATGCGCATGCTCAAACGCTCCATTGACAACGCGGCGGAAATGACCTTTGCGCAGGCGCTGGATGAGATTGCCGCGAAGACGGCGGTGACCGATCATCATCCCGACGCGATGGAAGGAATACGAGCGTTCCAGGAAAAGCGGATGCCACGGTTCAATCAGTGGCTCGAACGGACGAAGTCCTGAGTGCTGAGTGCTGAGTCCTGGGCAGGAATTGGGCCGGATAGTACAGAAGAAGAGACAAGCAACACGTATCACGTAACACGTCTTGCGTTATGCGTGTTGCGTGAGAGGAAAAGAGTTTGTGAGTAAACAATTTATTCTCAGCGTCGTCGATCAATCTCCGGTTCGCCAGGGCGGCACGGCGGCGCAGGCGTTGCAAGAGACAATCGACCTGGCCGTGGCGGTGGAAAAGTTGGGTTACCAACGCTTCTGGGTCGCCGAACATCATAATCTTCCCGGCTTTGCCGGCACGGCGCCGGAAATCATGATCGGTCAGATCGCCGCGCGGACAAACACCATCCGCGTGGGCAGCGGGGGGGTCATGCTGTCGCACTACAGTGCGCTCAAAGTGGCCGAAATATTTCGCATCCTGGAGTCCTTATATCCCGGACGCATTGACCTTGGCATTGGCCGGGCGCCGGGCAGCGATCAGCGCACGGCGGCAGCGCTAGCGTATCCAGGTCCGGTGCGCGACATCGGCTATTTCCCCGAACAAGTAGACCATGTCATCGAGTATTTGGCGGATCAATTCGATGAGGCGCATCCGTTCACCGGCGTTCATGCCGGACCAACGCCGCCCAGCACTATTCCCGAAGTGTGGTTGCTGGGATCAGGCTATGACTCGGCGCTTCTTGCCGCTGAGCGCGGCTTGCCGTTCAGCTATGCATATTTCTTTGGCGTAGGCGTTGAGCATGGACCGAGAATCGTCGAGAATTACCGCCGCCATTTTCGCCCGTCCGCTGCGTTGGCCGAACCAAAAGTGAACGTTGCCGTGCAAGCGTTGTGCGCAGAAACGGAAGCTGAGGCCAAACGGCTGGCGGCGAGTCGCGATCTGCTGCGGTTGCGCATCGTGACCGGACGCTTCGGCGGTGTGCCGCCAGTCGAGGAAGCGCTGGCGCATCCGTACACGCCGCAAGAGCGCGCGTTCATGGAACATTATCATCACACAACGGTCGATGGCGACCCGCAGCAAGTGAAGGAGCAGTTGGAAACCATCGCTGAGTTGTATCAGACGAATGATATCAGCGTAGTCACCATCTGTTATGATTTTGCGGCGCGCGTGCGCTCATACGAATTAATTGCTGAGACGTGTGGTATTCACAAGTAGAAAAGGAGACAGCAGTGGTAAAACCGTTATCAGGGGTAGTGGTGCTCGATTTGACGCGCTTTTTAGCGGGACCTTATTGCGCCATGCTGCTTGGCGGGCTTGGCGCTGAAGTCATTAAAGTCGAGGCCCCGGCGGGGGAGGAATCCTTCCGTGATCGGCCTCCCTACGGTGGTCCGAAGGGCGCCAGCTTTAAGAAACAGACGCCGGACGACATCAGCCTGTCGATCCTACATCGAAACCGGAACAAAAAGAGCATCACGTTGAACCTGCGACGGCCTGAAGGGAAAGAATTGTTTCTGCGACTCTGCGAGAAGACGGATATCGTGGTGGAGAATTACGCGGCGGGCACGATGGAGCGCATGGGATTGGCTTATTCAGTCTTACAATCGCGTAATCCTCGTCTCATTCTCTGTTCGATCTCGGGGTTCGGACAGACCGGCCCACGGCGTGCATGGCGCGCCTATGATCCTATCATTCAGGCCGCCGCTGGCATTGTCAGCATTACTGGTTATGCTGATCGTCCGCCAGTGCGCGCCGGCGCCGCGATCAGCGACACTACGACGCCGCTCGTCGGCGTGATTGGCGTGCTGGCTGCCTTGCAGCTGCGTGAAAAGACCGGCAAGGGCGAGTGGGTTGATATCTCTATGCAGGACAGTTCTTTCTTTTTACTGCCGGAAATTATCGAATTCATGCTGGCGGGAGATGAACCGCAACGTCTGGCGAATGCGCATGTGAGCGGCGCGCCGTTCAACATCTACGAGGCCAAAGACGGTTATGTGTCCATCTGCGCGGCGTCCGCGCCGGATTGGCGAAAACTTGTCACGGCGCTTGGCAAGCCGGAGTTGGAGAAAGACCCAAGGTTTAGCAATGTGTTAAAACGGCGCGAGCACCGTGAAGAAGTGGACGCTATCATCCAGGCGTGGGTCAGTCAGCACACGGTGGCCGAGGCGGTTGCCTATCTGCAGCAGAGGGGAGTGCCGGCTGGACCGATTCTTACTCCACAAGAACTCATGACAGATGAGCATCTCGCCGCGCGGAACATGGTGATCGACCTGGAGCATCCTCTGCATGGGCCGATTCCTGGGGCCAAAGCACTCGGCATACCGGTCAAGTTTGTTAACAATCCCGTGCAATTTGACCAGCCTGCGCCCGCGTTGGGGCAACATAATGAAGAAATCTATGAGCGCTTTCTTGGTCTCGATCGTGTAAAACTCGCGGAGTTGAGGGAACAAGGGGTTATCTAATTGCATCTCGCACCTAACTCTGACGCGCTATTTACCTGGATGCCCGCCTGTGCGGGCATGGCGCCATTTCCTGAAAAAAGGGACAACAGGTCGAAGTCTGGCGTTGCGAGGAGTGTCAGCGACGAAGCAATCTCCAGCAAAACAAGGATTGCTTCGCTGCGCTCGCAATGACAGGGCGCCAATATGACAGCCAAGGGGTTTTGTCCCATAGTCCTAAAGCTGGTAGTACGTCTGCGCACGAACAACTACGCTATTCCTTCTAATAGCGCTAAGCGCACGAGCGCTAACGCGTTGAAGCTCATCCGCGTGCGATCCGGGCGTCCGCGGCCCGCCATGTTATATAAGCGAGGCTTGAAGCCTTTGCCGTCAGTAATCGCCATGTATGTTTGCCCACGGGCGAGGTTCTCTGATGTGTCAGTGCGATCCGGCAGTGAATACACTGCTAAGCCGAGATCACTGCCGGCTTGGGCGCGGACGGCCAACGCGAGCTCATTAACGAGCGTTGGCGGATCATTCAGCAAGGCGTCTATTCGAGCTGTGGGACCAGACACCGTGAGGAGGCGGCGTAGTGCGGTTTGACTGTTGCAAATAATGCCCTCGACAAAGCGGTCTGGGTCGGCTTCTTGCAGCCGGTCGGTGATCATCCCACCGGTTAAATCCTCACACACGGCGATTGTCTTATTGTGTTCCCGGAGCAAATCGCCGACCGCAGTCTCCATCGTCTCTTCATCGGCCGCGAAAATATGCTTACCGATCAGCCGCCGCACCTCGGCTTCAACCGGGGCGATCAAGGCCAACGCCGCCTCCCTCGTCGCCGCTTTGGCGGCGATGCGGATATCAACTTGCCCTGGATGCGCTAAGACGCCAACGGTAGGGTTCTGTGAGCTCGCAATGAGATGTCCCATGAGATCGTCTACGCGGCTTTCGCCGAGCTCGGCCACTTTGAGCAGACGATAGGTAATAATCTCCGAGAGGGAGAACTTACGGCGCAGGTACGGTGCGACCTCGTTATCGAACAGCCATTTCAACTCGAATGGCACGCCAGGCAAGACGAAGATGCTGCCGCGCGGGTCTTCCACAATGAATGAGGGCGCCGTACCGTTGGGATTGTTCACGGGAATCGCGCCCTCAGGCATATAGGCTTGCCGCTCGTTATTTTTGGTCATAATGAACCCGCGATTGCGGAAGCGATGCTCGATCTGTTCGAGGAAGGGTTGATGGAGCACTAGTTTGCGACCCGTGACTTCCGCGACGACTTCACGGGTGAGGTCGTCCTGCGTGGGACCGAGGCCGCCGCTGGTAATGACGACGTCCGCCCGTTCCAGAGCGCGCGTCAACACATCCTTCATCCGCTCCGGATTATCGCCGACGACCGATTTGTGAAAGAGGTTAACGCCCAGGGCAGTCAAGCGCTGCGCCATCCAGGTGGAATTGGTGTCAACAATCTGTCCGAGCAGGAGTTCTGATCCGATCGCTACAATTTCCGCAGTCGCCATACCTGTGCTCCTTCTGTTCTGCATGTATGATGGATGCGTTCGCGAAGGTCAACCGGGAAGGAAGACGAAAATGGAACCTACTGGCATTTCCATTGGGAAAGAAAGTTGGGCCGTGTTGCGTGAGGAGCCGCTGTACTCCGCGCGCTTTATTGATCGAGAAGGGACGGATGAATTGGCGATCGTCGTCCGCGTCGAGGCGTTAGAGTGGTTTTTCGCGGTGCAGCCTCCGGTCTTGCTCGATCTGGTGTCCTGGCGCAGTCCCCGGGGCGCGTGGGTGGTGATCGTCTCGTACCAGCTGCGCCCGAACTTTGGCG